>NZ_DASVYD010000057.1:0-51823 GCF_036392335.1 Vitreimonas sp. | reverse complement strand
CGGGTTCATCAAATTGGAAGACGGCGACCGCGCCACGCTTCTTCGCGTCGCCTCTGAGGTCAAATGCGTCTTGAAGGACACCGTGCACAAACAACTTATACCGCTCGGATGAAACATCGCCACCGTCTGTGTTGGGCCACGCCCCGGCGCTGAGCAATATTTCTCGAATGACCGGCGCGCCGCAATCCTGCCGTTGGCGCCCTGCCCTTCAATCCGGCACGCCTGCGCCGTAAACAGACTTTGACGGTCCGCATGTGCACTGCTACCTCCCAGTAATGGTGCAATCTAAGAGGCTTTCGAGAATAGGCGTAGCCTTGTTCGCGCTGCTGCTGGCCGCGACATGGATCATGCACTTGGGAGCGATTAGAGACCACGGAGCGAGTTACACATACCTCGAATTGGCGATGTTCACGGTATCCTTGGTGGCTGGTTCATTTCTGGCTATTCAATCTTGGGGACCGGCAGCGACGAATTTCGTCGTAGGTTCGATCGGCGCAGTCCTGTCCGCCACAATGCTTCACATCGCCTTTGATTGGTTTCTTTTCTCAGCCTCATGGAATGCGTCTTGGGCGGTTCATGCTTCAGGAGTTGTGATCGCCAACCTTCTTGGTGCGCTCACCGTTTACGCCCCCATTTTTCTAGCGCTGCTCGCTGGAGCTGCGTGGATATCA
Organism: Vitreimonas sp.; assembly: GCF_036392335.1. NCBI lineage: Bacteria > Pseudomonadati > Pseudomonadota > Alphaproteobacteria > Hyphomonadales > Hyphomonadaceae > Vitreimonas > Vitreimonas sp. The sequence goes on along the minus strand of NZ_DASVYD010000057.1, from coordinate 51,152 downwards.
CATCGCCTCTCGGTTTGGCATTTTGGCGTCTTCGCGCTGGCGGGCTCGGCCGCAATGATCGTGCCTTACTTCGCGTGGGGGATTGATATCGATTCATTGGCGTTGGCTTGGTGGCCATTCCGGGCGGCAGACGTTGCCTTCGGAGCGGTCGCGGGTGTCGCCTTCTGGCACCTTGCGCGTCCAACAAAGAGCGCGCCGCCGGTGTCCGCTTAGGGCAAGCGCCAGGCCAATCGCAATTTTTCTAGAATGACAGGCGCGCTCTAAACCCGTCACTCGTGCCCAACCTGTCAGTTCGGCGCGCTCTCGCCGATCGCCGACATTGCAAGTCTCTGACAGAATATCGAAGTGAGGGTCGTCAAAGAACTAGAACCCCGTTGAGTTCGCGCGCGCCATGCACCCGCTTTGCCGTGATCTATCCCCGCTAACTCAGCCTGGAAAAAAGTGTTTTGCGTTAGCGAGGTAAATGTTTCAGGGCAACAAGATGAGCGAACTCATCATTTGGACTTTGGACTGGGTGCCCGAGGGGCCCCGTGGCTTTGTGCGTGATCTTCGCCTGCGATGGGCGTGCGAAGAAGCTAACCTAAAATACAAGATCGCAACTGTCGCGTTCGACGATCGCGAGACCAATCATCTGGGGCATCAGCCCTTCGGTCAGGTTCCCTTCCTTCAAGATGGCGCCTTGGAAATATTCGAAAGCGGCGCTTGCTTACTGCATTTGGCGCGGAAGAGCGTACAGCTGATGCCGCCTGATCAAGTTGGCGAAGCACAAACGACGCAATGGGTGATCGCAGCACTCAACTCGATAGAAATGGTTTCCGTGCCGTGGTGGTTCTTGGACATGACCGGGGCGAAGGAGAATGGACTCACTGACTGGATGGAGAGTCGACTTAGTCACATCGAGCGCGTCCTGACCGAGCGGGAATGGCTGGCCGCTGACCGCTTCACCGTGGCGGATCTATTGATGGCAGACGTTCTGCGTATTCCGAAAGTTCGCTCTCTCGGAAATCGTCCGGCGACAGAGTCTTATGTCACCCGCGTCACGGCGCGACCAGCATTCAAGAAAGCGTACGCCGAGCAATTGGCGCACTTTGCCGCCGCCGACGCGGGGCGCGCCTAGCCCAATCGACTGACTGCTTTGGGCCAGCGCCTGTCCATTCGTAATATTTCAGGAGTGGCTTGGCCGCTCAACTCCTGTCGCCGGTAATGTTGCGGGCGCTTAGGCAGGCCGTCGCCGGGAGCGGTCACTTCTCAGTTGCACCACCCTCTTCTGCGGGCGCTCGCAATGGAAAAGCTCTGCGGGCCAAAAGCACCGCCCCGCAGAGCAGCGCACAAACGGCTGCGATGACAGGTGTGTAGATAAGAATGATAGAGATGGATGCACCATTCCAAATCGCGCCGAACAGCCAACACGCGACGGTACTACCTACAGCTACGTAGAAACCGCGCAACTTAGGCCAGACCCAAACAACTATCGCCGGTGTCGAAAAGAAACCTATGAGCGTGATCCAGTTTTGCGGCGTCATTTCCTGAAGCAGCGATCGTATGTCACCAAATAAAGCTGCCATGCCGCGCCCCCGAAGCCACCGGGTCGACGCTATCGAAATGTCTTTTGGCGAGTCAACGGAATGTCCGCTGCGGGCCAAGGCCCGGCGCTGAGCAGTATTTCTCGAATGACCGGCGCGCCGCAATCCTGCCGCTAGCGCCCTGCCCGTCAATTCGGCGCGCTCTCGCCGAATTCAGACCGTCGTCAGGTAAGCTCGGATGTCCTCTACCAGCTGCTTCGCGCCAACCGAGTTCAGCAGGAGGTTCGTGTCGGTGCTATTCCACGCGGCAGCAATCGTTTCCGGGCGCCTCAGCAGGAAGTCACAATAGCGGTGAAGCTCGGCTCGTTGTTCACGGGGCTCCTCGGAAAGAAAATCTATCAAGCCCGACATCAGATCGGGGAACTGCAGGAGGAAATCTTGATGGACGTAAGCGCCCATTCGCCCCCAGATTTCGGGTGCCTTCACGTCTCTTCTCACTCAAGCTGAAAGCAAATGGGGCACAGGCATATCTGCCCAGTCAACGACTGCAATGGGCCAGCCTAGGCCGTAGCGACAATTTCCGCGACTGACTTGACCTCTCCATTCCTGCCATCCTGAAGATTGGTGTTAAAAGGGACGCCATGAACAAGGACAAGATCGACGAGGCGGTCCTGGCGCTGCTCTATCTGAACCACTGGCTGGAGAAGCCAACCGACGTGACGCACGCTTGGAAATCACTCGACTGGGAGACCATGGAACGCCTGCATGAACAGGGATTGATTTCTAACCCGGTCTCCAAATCGAAGGTGGTCGCATTCTCCGACGAGGGATTGCGCAAAGCGAAAGAGGCGTTTGCCAAGTTGTTCGAGGACTAGAGCCGCTTGCAAACGGCGAGTTCGCTCGGAACCAGTCAGCCGCGCCCCGCCCGCGGATTCGGCTCACGCTCGCCGATTAACGACACTCACCCATCAAGCACCAACGCGGTCTGGCCAATCAAGGAGCGAAGCTCTGCCGCTGTCGCACCCGCAAGCAGAACACCGACGGATGTTGCAGGCGGACCGTGCTCTTGACCTACGACCTGCCATTCGCGCGAGCCGATGCGAACGATCTGTCCGCTCGCGATCCTGCCGGGTTCATCAAATTGGAACACGGCGACCGCGCCACGCTTCTTCGCGTCGCCTCTGAGGTCAAATGCGTCTTGAAGGACACCGTGCACAAACAAACTATACCGCTCGGATGAAACATCGCCACCGTCTGTGTTGGGCCAGTGGTGCGCCATTCGTTAATTTTTCCGAATGGCGGCCCTGCTCCAATGCAGCCGCTCGCACCCTATCCGTCAAATCGGCGCACGATCGCCGACAGCGGACGTGTTTTTCTCAGGAGATGGGCTAGTATCCAGCGATGCTAAGAGTCCTTGCAAGCTTGGCTGCATTCATGGCCATCGCTCACACGCCCGCGTTCGCCTGTCGGGTTGCGCCTCGAAATCCGCCCACAATAATCTTCGAACAAGCCCCCAGCGGCGTCCGCGCCGACTTAATTGTCCTGCAAGTTGTGTTCGAAGACGTAGATGCGTTTCCCTCGCGCAGTAGGCCGCGCGTGGGAAGAGCAAGAATAGAAAGGGTCTTGCAGGGTACCTTTCGTCCCGAGAGCGAGATACTTGTGCGACCAATGCCCTTTAGCGGCGCTTGCCAAGCGGAAGTGAGTGTCGGCCAACGTGGCTACATCGTCGGCAGGGTGCAGCGGGTCCTTATCACTGAGAAGCGACCGTTCGCGGAAGACTCTTCGCAGGACCCTGATGTCATTATCGCCCTTGAGCCCTTTTGGGTGGGCTCACCGGAAACATGGCGGCAGCTCGAATAGAAGACAAACGCAGGGTGCTTGGAAAGTCCGCATGGGGCCAGTCGTGCGCCATCGGTGAAATTTTTCGAGTGGCAGGCCCACCCCAAACAAGCCGTTGGCGCCCTACTCGTTAATTCGGCTCACGATCGCCGATTGCAGCCATTGGGGTGAATCGGCACTGTTTGCAGATGACGCCAAGAAATACCTTCAGGCTCGGCGCGCACGACGCGTCTTATTACCTCCGCCTTTTCGACTTAGCGCCGATTTCCTCGGTTCGACCGGAATTGTGTCGGCGGTTTGGATGGTCAGATCAGGCAAGTGCAAAGGTGGGCGAAGGCGATTTGGAGTTCGACATCTACATGAACGCCGCCAATGGCGTTGTCGCTCCCGACCAACTAGATGCTGCGAGGTCAGTTCTCTCGCAAATAGTGGAGATAGACGACGCGGCACGCGCTATTCCCACCGACCTCGATCACGATGAAGTCCTTGCCCGCATCAAATTGATCGACGCGAACAAAGTTCGCTTTCGATACTTCGCAACAGCCGTCAACACAGAGTGGGACGTGGACTTCACGCTGAACGCCAACGGCGCTTGGGAGTGCGCAGGTATCGTACCCGCAAAGCAATGACCGGATTGGGCCACGGCCCGCGCCTGTGGCGATTTTTCTCGAATGACCGGCGCGCCACAAACCAGCCGTTCCCGCCCTACCCGTCAATCCGGCACGCCGTCGCCGAATTCAGACGTTTGATCAGCCCGGACAAACACCAATGGAGTCGAAGGCTTCTCCAAGCCCGTCTACTCGCGCGGTGTATGTGCCCCAAGCAAACGCCCATCGAAGCGTTGAAGCCTCCATGACTCGCCGTTCCAGCTCAGGATCGTCGATGCGCATCAACACGAGCGGACCGACGGGATAACCCGTCAACGAAATCGGTTCGGTTCCGTCGATCGAAAGCGTCAAGGGAACGGAGCTTCCAGAGAGACTTTCAGGCGAATTTCCAACCATTAGCCCAATGTGATCATCGTTCGTTCGCACCAAGTAGACGTTTATCTCGGGCCCGGACATGACGGCTCGACAGGGCGGTGCACCTTCGCTTGGACTACGAAGCGTCCAACCGACGGTGTCATCTGCGAACGCTGCTCTCGGCACGGACCAGAAGGCCACAAGGCAAAACAGAAGTGAAACAGTGGCCTTCAACACGCAACTATCCCCGCGCTCGCGCCGACTATAGTGAACAAGGTGAATGTCGGAAATGGGCCAATCGTAGTCTGCTGGACAAATTGTTGCGAACGGCAGCCGTCCGGCGCGAACGGGCCACAGCCAATTCCGTGCAGCCGTGCCGGTGGTCGACATCTCTACGTCTGTCGCCGCGATGGCTCGCTTTAGCCGAACAAGTCGGGCTGCGCTCCGACCGGCTCCTGAATCGGCATTCGCCGAGCCTTTAAGCGGTCTAGGTAGTCCGCCCACCATTGCATCATCGTGACGCGCTCGTCCCAGTACTGAGAGCGATTATACGCCCGGCGGACCTTATCGGGCTCACCGTGAGCGAGCGCGCGTTCAATTGCTTCGGATGAGAAGGCGGAATGTTCGTTGAGCAGCGAGGACGCTGAACTGCGAAATCCATGCGCGACATGTACGCTGCCATCGATGCCCATCGCCCGCAACGCCGCATTTAGGGCGCCGTCGCTCAAAGGATTATCGAGTGACCGGATTGAGGGAAAGCACAGCCGACCTCCCCCAGTGATCTCGCGAAGCGCCTCAAACTTCTCGACCGCCTGGCGCGAGAGGGGAATGCGATGCTCGCGCCGCATCTTGGTGCGATGCGCCGGGATGATCCAAAGCGCCGCCTTGGTGTCCACCTCCGGCCATTCCGACTGACGAAGCTCGCCGGGACGCGGAAACGTCAACGCCAGCAATTGGAGCGCAAGCTTGATGGTTCGGTGGCCCTCATAGCCGTCGATCGCCCGCAATAGTGCGCCGAACGCTTCGGGATTGGTAACCGCCGATTGGTGCCGTGTTTCGGGGGGCAAAAGCGCGCCCTTAAGCGGGGCCGATGGATCAACCTGGATCACATCTTCAATGACCGCGAGGCGAAAGACGGAGGACAGCACCCCGCGCATGCGACGGGCGGTTTCGCGGTTGCCCTTGGCCTCCACGACCCGGAGCACACGCAGAACATCGCGAGGCGTAATATCAGTGAGCTGCTGAGACCGAAGGTCCTTTGCCAGGACCTCGACGATCCATCTCGACTTCTTGAGCGTGGGTTCCGATCGCCCCGCTTTGGCGAGCCGGTCGAGATAGATGTCGGCGTAAGCGGCGAAGGTGGTTTCTTCACGTTGCGCCGCCGCGACTTCTTCCGCCCTCTTCTCGGCCGCAGGGTCTTTCCCCTCAAGCAGCAGCTTGCGCGCCGCGTAGCGTTTTTCTCGGGCCTCAAGCAGGCTCACCAGCGGGTACGGGCCAAACGGCATGTCGCGCTGTTTGCCGGCGTGGCGATAACTCATGCGCCAGAGCTTCTTGCCGTTCGGATAGACGTGCAGAAAGAGCCCATCGCCGTCGCTCAACTTTATGAGCTTCTCTCCAGCTTTGGCCTTTCGGCATTTGAGATCGGACAGTTTCATCGGCGAACCAGTGAATCTGGAGGTGTTGGGAAAGCGCCGATCCCCTCCTTCGCTTGCGACTCTGTACGGGTCACAAGGTGGGAATCGAATGATCGGGGCTCGGCACGGGGAAAATCTCGGCTCGCGTTGAGAAAATGACTCCGTGTTGGGAAATCCAAATCCGGCGTTTTTCTTCCCAACGATTTCCCAACATGGCGTTGAAAATCAATGAGACGCCCCGCTTCGGGACGCCACGGGCGCAAGCACACCGCAGAGGCGCAAAAATCTTTGTGGTTCAAGGAGTTCGAGACGATTTGCGACGCCCTGAGACGCTCTGCAAATTTGCTCGAAAAAGAGGGGATGGTGCCGCCTAGGTGACTCGAACACCTGACCTACGCATTACGAATGCGCCGCTCTACCGGCTGAGCTAAGGCGGCTTCCGATCCCGGGCAAAGCCCGTTCAGGAGCGCGGTTCATTACGCGCGGTCGGGCGGGAGGGCAAGCGCCAAGGGCGGGATTTGGCGCCGGATTCCTAGGAGGACGGCGGGAGCGCGCGCTCTGGAATGGCGTCTAGCGGCACGCCTCGGGGCATGGCGCGGATCACCCACCCCCAAAACAGCGGCAGCATCAGTAGAATTACGCCCAGTTTCACGAGATTGGCGAAGGGCAGCGCGTCGAGGGGGGTCCGCACCGCCACCAAGGCGAACGCCAGCATGCACAGGCCAATCAGAGCCAGCAGGAGAAGGAAAAAATAGCGCTTCGGCGTCTCGCCGATCAGCGCTTGGACCTTGGGGTTTTCCACAGCCAGCTGGGCCAGCGCGGCTCGGACGAAAGGCGTGTAGGTCGCGGAGCGATCCTCAAATTTGCCCCCGCCGAGAAAGTGGCCGTTGTCGATCTCGATCTTGCGCTCATGTTTGGGCTGAAGCTCAAACACGTACCGCCACGGTTTGGCGCGCGTGGGCTCATGGCAGAGGCGCACGCTGACGATGTTGCGCCAAGGGTAGCGCCGCTCGTGACCTGATGCGCCGCGCGTCACCAAGGCGTCAGGTTCGACACGCCATTCGCGCTCGCCGCGCGACATTTGCCCCCACCGACTGACATAATTAGCTGATTGCATTCTAGGGCGATGGCCTCGTCATGGATCGTCCAATGCTCAAGAACCGCGCTTCGACGAAAGATTCAAGGAATCTCGCTTCATTCGTTCAGTGCAATGCGTTGCCTCGCGCGCCGGTTCGGTTCCATGGTCGCGCGACATGACGCTCGTTCACTTCGCCACAACGCTTTTGGCGGCGCTCTTGACGCTGGTGACGATCATTGATCTGCGTACGATGCGTATTCCGGATGTGCTTAACGCCGCACTGGTTGTGTCCGGTTTGGCGGTCAATTGGATATTGCACCGCACGATCGTAGACGCGTTGGTCGGCGCGGTTGCGGGCTATGCGGCGATCTATGCGTTGAACGCCGTTTACCGCGCGCTGCGCGGCGGCGACGGCATAGGCATGGGCGACGCGAAATTGTTGGCAGGCGCTGGCGCCTGGCTCGGCTGGGTGGGGCTGCCGTTTGTGGCGTTGCTCGGCTCGGCTGTGGGCATCATTTTCGTGGCGATCCAGCGCCTCCGCGGACGCACGTTGCACGCACGGGACGCCCTCGCCTTCGGGCCGTTCCTATGCGTCGGCATTTTCGTGGTGTGGCTGGCGCAGGCTTATGCCTAGCGCGGCGCGCATGCCGCCAGACCGCCGACGGGAATCACTGTCTCCCAGCCATTGTCATCGCGCACGCGGACAATCGCGCGGCGAACAATAGCGCCATCACGCATCGGACGGGCGTCATCGAACGTGACGTCGAGGCTAAGCGTGAGGCGCCCATCGGAGAAGGTTTGCTCTTCGAAAATGCCGCTGACGCGTTGACCGCCGAATTCTGTGCGCGGCAGGATTCTGTCGCGGCCATTGGGGCGCACCACCAGCTGCGCCGGATTGTCATAGGCAGCCATGATGAAGCGCGGTTGTTGATCGCCGGCGGCCCAGAGCGAAAGACTGCATTGGCCGGGATTGAGCTGCTGCGGCTGCAGCACGTCGAAACGGATCTCATCGGCAGGTCCACGCGGGGCGCGGCCATTGCCGCCGCCGCTGGCGCATGCGGTGAGCGCGATGGCGGCAAGTGCAAACGCGATTCCGCGCGCGAGCTTCAATTTGGAAACCATCTCAGTTCCTCATTCCGTACCAATTGGCCCGTGCCTGCATCGGGCTGAAACCCCGCGACCGCCAGGGCGGCTTGTACTTCGGGGCTGGCGCTCAGGATAGCAAAACGCCATTCGCCGCCACCATCGCCGCGCAACCGCATGACGATATTCACCTGATCGGCGCCTGGATTCTGACCGACCAGCGTAATCAGCGCGTCCTCGCCGTCGCAGCGCGCTTCGCCGGCGAGCGGCGGGCCGTTGATGCGAAGCGCTTGGCTGGATTGCTGCAGCACGTAGGAGCGAATGGTCCCGGTCGCTTGGCGGCAGGCGCCGCCGACGAAGAAGATGTCGAGCGCTTCGATCTCGGTCGTGCCAGCGAGCACCACATTGTCGAGCGGCAGGCCGTTGATGCGCAAATGGTCCGACATCAAGCGTCGGTCTTCCATGTTGGCGAGCAGGCGCATATCGCCTTCGACATCGCCGGTGAGTTGGAGCGGCGCAATCACCCTGCCCTGCAGCAGATCGAATGGCGAGATACGCCAACTGAGCGTGGTGATCTGCAAGCCGCGTGTGCGCACGCCTTCCAGACGCCCATTCCATACACTGCCTTGCGCGCGGGCGTAGGTGAATTCGGGCGGTGCGAATGAGGCGACGAACGCCGCCGGCGCGCTCGCCAGCGCAAAGCCGATCAGCAGCACGAGGAAGACCACGACATGCCAGATGCGAATTCTCATGGACCTTCGACCAATTCGAATTCGGCGTTGACCTGATCGCTGGCGCCAACGCGGGTGATGGTGGTGCGCGCCACCGCGGCGCCGCGGCGGCCCGCCGCTTCGATCCAGCGATAGATCGCCACGGAGTCCGCGGCTTCAAACACGATGCGCAAACGCCCGGCGCCAGCGTCCTCCAAGCGCGCTGGCGTGAGGCTGACGGCTTGCGCTGCCGCGAGTGCGCGTTCGCGTATCGAGCCTTGCGCGCCGCCGCCTTGGGCGCGCAGCGTCTCGGCAAGCTGCGAGACTTGCGCGCTGACTTGGCGCGCGTTGACGAGATCGGCGGCGGAATCTTGCCGGAATTTGGCGGCGGTCATGTAAGCCCAGCCGGGTGCCAGAATCGCGAACACCAGCACCGCCGCGATCTGCACTAAGAGACGTTCGCGCGACGTGCGGGCGCGCCACCAAGCCGCGAGCTGCGTCATTGCGGCGCCTCCACGACCAGTTCCAGGACGAAACGACCGTCGCGCAGCGGCAGATCATGCGAGTCGAGCGTGAGGCCGTTGCCGCGCAAGGTCGCCGCAACGGCTTCGAGCGAGGCGGCGTCCGGCCCGGACAATTGCACGCGCACGCTACGACCAGGCGCTTGATGGCGCACATCATCGATACGAACGAGTGGTTGCCGGCGCAACGCGGCGACGATGGGCTCGGACACCGCGAGCACCGGATGATGCGCGGATTGCTCCATCTGGTTGGTGAGCGCAGCGACTTGCGCACGAAGATTTACGACGCGCGTATTCGGATTGGCCTCGCGGAAGTCGCGTTCGGCCATTTGCATGATTTGCGCGGCGGCTTGTTGATCACGGATGCCGGAAATGGCCTGCGAGCCAATTTGCAGCAGCAAGGCGGCGGCGGCGAGAAGCGCCGCAAAGCGCCAGAGTTTTAGGGGAGCCGCGCGGCGCGAGGCGACGGCGAACTCGCCCTGGCGCAAATTTGGAATTGTCGACGCCGCCTCCACCGCGCCCTTGGCAAGCATCAGCACCGGATCGACTCCAGCGCCCACGTCGAGCGCATTCGCGTATTGGCCGAGTGCTGCGCGCCACGTCGTTTCATCGCCGCCAAACAAGGTCACGCGCGTGGGTGCGATGGCGGTGTCGCGGAGCCATTGCGCAAACACGGGCGGAGCGAATGCGGGTTCGATCGAGAAACCGCCAGCGGCGCCGGCGGCGACGATCACGCGATTGGGAAACGAAGCGATAACGACTTCGTCGGGCGCGACGGGCCAGATGGCGCAATCGAGCACAACGAGATGCGGATCGGCGCCCAGGGTTCGGCAGCGCTCCAGCCAGGCCTGCAGCCGCTGCGACGAGATCGCCGCGACCAGACGTAGGCCGGCAGCGTCCTGCGCGTCGCCGACAGCGAAGTGCGTGTCCTGATCGTCGGCGAGCACGCCTTCAAACAGGAACGGCGCACCCGCGCGCGCTTGCGCTTCGGTCCGCGCCGGCAGCTCTAGCCGCTTCAGGCGCGCTTCGGCGCCAGGCAAAACCAAGATCGTGCGTTGCGGCGGCATGGCCGGCGGCGGCGTTTGATGCGCAGCACCTTGCGCCACGACCCTGCCGTCAGCGCTTATACGCGCCCAAACGATCTGCGCGGCCGGATTGTCGCCAGCAATGAGGACGAGGAACTCGCTCAAAGCGGATGCTCCGCGTCACCTACGCCGAACAAGCGCCGCACGACGGCGCCGGACTCGCCTCGGACATGGATCAGCGCCGCTTCCGACTCGCTGCCCCCTTCCCGTTCGACGCGGGCCTGCATGACGTAATAGCTCGTTTCCATCGTAAAGCTCGCCCGGCGGTATTCGTTCATCTCGAGCCCGACAAGCCGGGGATGTGCAAAAAATGCATCCAGATCTTCCCAGCCGCCGCGCGGCCGGTCGCGGATGATGGCGCGAGCATCGTCCACGCTAATGTCCGGGATGATCGTGGCCAGTAGCGGCGCTTGGTCAGACAGAAGCGTGTTGGGGTTCAGCAGATTGGGCGCGCTGGTGGGGCGGACGCAGGTGTAGCGCGCGATCTGCGTGATGATGTCGTCATTGAAACCCAGCACGCGGCGAAGTTCACCGAAATCGGCCAAGAGCGTATTGGCGGGAAGATAGGGCGCGCCGTTGGCGTAGACGCCGTCTTCCAGTCCGCCGGGCGACGGCAGCGTGTCGCGATCGATCCAATCGGCCAGCGCAGCGCCAAGCGCAACGCGATCGGAGCGGACGCCGACGAGATCAAGCAAGCGGGCGAATTGCATGACGGCGCCGGCATTGGCTGCGCCGGATTCGGTTTCGTCCTGCTGCACGAGACTATTCAGATTGAAGCAATTGCCGCCGTCGCGCAGCGTGACCTGCATGAGCCCATCATCGAGCGGGAACGAGAAGGTGCGGCCCTGCCATTCGGATTGATCGACGCGGGTGGTTTCGGCGCGCTCGGCCAGTTCGCCGAGCTTGGACCGGGCGTAAGCCTCGGCGCCCATCAGATACCAACGCGTCTGCTCCATACCGGTCTGATTGGCGGTGCGGCGGATACTGGTGCTGGCCGCATCGACCGCGACGATGGCCAGCGCCGACATGATCGAGACCATCGTCAGCACGGTGATCAGTGCTGCGCCGCGATCCTTGGGAGGTTTTTGGCTCATGCGCCAAGCCCCACGAACGCTTCGATGCGCACTTCGCCGTAACGCGGCAGATCGACGATCAGGGCCACGGCGCGCGGCGCTGCGCCGCCGCCCGAACCGATGAGCCATTGCGGGGTCCATTGCGCGCCGTCGAAGAATTCGAAGCGCGCATTGGAGGCTTCGGCGAAAAGGATACGCTCACTCATCGGCGCATCGCCAACCGTTTCCAGATTGGCGCGATTGGCGCGCCGCACTTGACCATCGACGATCCGATACTCGACCAGCGCGAGCGCGGTCACGACGCCACGGGTTTCGTCCGGCTCAGCTGTTGCGCGTACAAAGCTGAGCGGCGCGTCGACGTCGCCGCCGATGAATGCGGCGCGGCGCTGACCATTCGCTTCACGCACGTCGCGCATGACGAGCTGGGCCATATCGGCGGCGAGCAAGGCCCGCGCGGTCTGCACTTCGCGCAGAGCCTCGTGCGCTTCGCCGACACGGCGCTGGCTATCGACACTCTGCATCAGCATCAGCACGCAGCCGCTGGCGATCAGGCTGAACACGAAGAGCGAGACGAGCGCTTCCACAAGCGTGAAGCCGCCGTCGCGGGGTGCGCGTTTGGTCATGACGCGCCCGCCGCGACGAAGGCGTGGGCTCGGGCGGCGGGTGTGGCGTCGGACGCGCTGCTGACGGCGACGCTGACGCGCAGCATGTCGCCAGCCGGCGTAACCTGCGTGACGATCTGCCAATCGCGGCCGGCGAAGGTTTGGGCCTCGGCCCGTTGCCCCGGCGCCGGCGGGACGGCGCCGGCGACGAGTTCGACCAGTGCGTTTTGCGCGACGATGTCCGCCAAAGCGCGGGTTTCGACTTGTGACAGGGTTTGCAGCGAATGCGTCTGCAGCTGCACCAGGCCCACGCCCGCCATCGCGAACACGGCCAGCGCCACCAGCGCTTCGATCAATGAGAAGCCAAGATCACTCGGCGCGCGCGACATGTGCCCCTCCTTGACCGTCCACAATGACGCGCCAGCGCGCGCCGCCGCCGTCGAGGACAATCGCCGCTGGCGTCGCGCCGCCCAAGGTGTCGAACCGCACGATGCGCGGATCGTCTGCACCGGCGCTGGATTGTTCGACGCGGATTTGCAGATCGTCCGGCCAGACGCGGAAGCCGAGCGGCGAGTTTGGCGCGGTAGAAGCCCAGCCAGCGGGCTCAAGCCGCTCGAAGCCATAGCCTTCGTGTGTGGCGACGAGCGACATCGGGCGGTTCACCAAGATGCTCTCTTCACTGGCGGCCGCGATACGCGCCGCCATGCGTTCGGCCTCGGTGCGAGTCTTGTTGTCGGCGCCCGGCGCGAGCAACAGCACAGCGCCAGCCATCAGGCCGACGATCATCATCGCCGTCATCGCCTCGACGAGGCTGAAGCCCGCATCACGCGGCAGGCGTTTATTGCCAGTTGCCGATGTCCGCATCGATACCCTCGCCCCCTTCCTGGCCGTCAGCGCCGAGCGTGTAGAGATCGAACGGGCCGTGTTCGCCGGGGATCACGTATTGGTAAGGCCGGCCCCATGGATCGTCCGGCAGGCGGCGGATATAGGCTTCACGCGCCGCGCCGGTCGCGTCGGTGGTTTGGGTAAGGCCTTCGATACCGACATCCATGGCGGGGTAGCGCGAATTATCGAGGCGATAGAGTTCAAGCGCCTGTTCGATGACGCGGAGATCGGCGCGAGCCTTTTCGATGCGCGCGGTGTCTTGGCTCGGCAGCACGTTGATCACGACGATCGCGGTGACAAGGCCGATGATGACGATCACCACCATCATCTCGACCAGGGTGACGCCGGCGTCTCTGCGCAAGCGTTTGCCTTCGCGCAGGCGGCGTAGGCAGCGCTGAAAGAAATTGGACGCCATATGCTTATCCTGTGGCCAAGCGGTTGAGTTGCAGAATGGGCAGCATGATCGCCAGCACGATCGAGGCGACGACGATGCCCATGAAGACGATGATCGCAGGCTCAAGCAGGCTGAGCGCGGACGCGGTGAAGCTCTCGAATTCCTGATCGAGATAGTCGGCGGCTTTATCGAGCATGGCGGGCAGCTCACCCGCGTTCTCGCCGCTTTGCGTCATATAGGCGACCATGGGCGGAATGACGCCGGAGCGGCGCATGGCTTGGCTGAGCGGCTCGCCCTCCTCGATGCGCGCGGCCATCGCGTCCACCGCCTTGGCGGCGTGGCGGTTGCCGACGGATTCGCGCGCGGCGCGGACACTCTCCAGCACGGGCATGCCGGCGGCGACCAAAGTGGAGACGCCGCGTACGAAGCGGCTGGCGGTGACGATCGTGGCCCAGCGCCCGATCAGTGGCGCGCGCAGGATAAAGGCGTCGAGCGCGTAGCGGACATGTTCACGCCGCAGCAGCACACGCAGGAAGAGACCGCCACCGATCAAGGCGAGCAAGATCAGCGGCCAGAAATTCACCAGGAAGCCGGAGACGCCGATCAGGATTTGCGTCAGCAGAGGTAATTGCTGGTCGAAGCGCTCGAATTGCTCGGTGAGGCTCGGCACCACGAAGATCATCAGGCAGATGACGACGGTGAGCGCGACCAGGCTGAGCGCGGCCGGGTAGATCATCGCCGTCGTGACTTTCGAGCGCATCGCGTGTGCGCGCGCGAGATAATCCGCCAACCGATTGAGCACGAAATCGAGACGGCCAGCGCGTTCGCCGCCGGCGACGGCGGACCGATACAGCGTCGAGAAGGTCGCAGGATGGCGGCCGAGGGCGTCCGCAAGGCGTTGGCCTTCAAGAACACCAGCTTGCACATCGCTGATGATGCGGCGCGCGGCGGGCTGCTCTTGCTGCACGGCGATCATCGCCAGCGCTTCGTCCACCGGGACGGCGGCGTTGATCAGCGTGGAGAGCTGGCGCGTGACCAGCATCAGTGTTTTTTGATTGAGTTTGACGCCGCGCGCCGGCGCGATCGGGCCGGACTCGCGGGCGCGCGGTTTGCCCGTCTCGGCCAAGTCGATTTGCACCGGCAGCAAACGGCGGCGAACCAGTAGCGCGCGCGCTGCCGCTTCGTTAGCTGCATCCACACCGCCGCTTTTGCGCTGGCCGTCGGCGTCCACCGCGAGGTATTGAAAATGCGGCATCGCGCTAAGCCGCGCTCGCCGCGCGCAGGACGTCGCTGAGCGAAGTGATCCCCGCCGCGACGCATTTGAGGCCGCTCTTCATCAGCGGATCGGCGGCGCGGAACGCGTATGCGCCCATCTCCTGCTCATTGGCGCCCACATGGATGAGACGGCGAATTTCGTCATCAACCGCAACGAATTCGTAGAGACCGATACGGCCGACATAGCCGGAGCCGCGGCATTGTGGGCAGCCGACGCCCTCATAGACAATCGTGTCTTCAGCGCCGACGCAGCGAAGCATCTCCCGCTCTTGCGCGCCGATTACGGCGGGCTTTTTGCAGACGTTGCAAAGCCGACGCACGAGGCGTTGCGCGACAATGGCGCGGAGCGTCGAGGCCAAAAGATACGGCTCGACGCCCATGTCCTTCAGGCGCGTGATCGCCGCGACCGCGTCATTGGTGTGGACGGTCGAGAACACCAGATGGCCGGTGAGACTGGCTTGCACGGCGATCTGCGCCGTTTCGGCATCGCGGATTTCGCCCACCATCACCACGTCCGGGTCTTGGCGCAGGATCGCGCGCAAACCGGCGGCGAACGTCATGCCAACCTTGGCGTTGACTTGCGTTTGGCCGACGCCGTCGATCGCGTATTCGATTGGATCTTCGACGGTGAGGATATTGCGGGTTTGGTCGTTGAGCAGATTGAGCGCGGCGTAGAGCGTCGTCGTTTTGCCGGAGCCGGTCGGGCCGGTGACAAGGACGATACCGTTCGGCGTACGGAGCGACGCTTTGAAGCGATCGAGCAATTCATGGCTCATGCCGAGCGCGTCGAGGCTCCGGAGACCTTGATCCTTATCGAGCAAGCGCATGACCACACGCTCGCCATAGCGCGACGGCAGCGTCGAGACGCGGACATCGACGCCACGGCCACCCAGCGTCAACGAGATGCGGCCATCCTGCGGCAGGCGCTTTTCGGCGATGTCGAGGCGCGCCATGACTTTGATGCGGGACACAAGGCGCGCGCGCAGACGTGACGGCGCTTGCAGCACTTCGCGCAACGCGCCGTCGATGCGCAGTCGCACGACGACCGTATTTTCGTAGGGCTCGATGTGAATATCCGACGCGCCTTGGCTGATGGCTTCGGCGATCAGGCCGTTGATCAGCCGGATTACGGGCGCGTCGTCTTGGCTGTCGAGCAGATCGGCCGTCGCGTCAGCGCTGTCGGCGAGCGCATCGAGACTAGATTCGGCTTCGAACGATTGTGCGATCGAGCGCGCGGCTTCGGAGCTGACGGCGTAGGCTTTGGACAGCGCTTCATCAAAGGCGGGCGGTGCGAGTTCGACCACTTCGAACGGCGCGCCGAGGACGCGACGTACTTCCACCAATGCGAGCGAATTCGCGCCGGAGCGCATGCCGACGCGCCAGGGCGCTTCGGCGCTCAGCAGAACGACGCCGTTTCCCTTGGCGTAGGCGTAATCTAGCCGCGGCGCGAGCGGGGCGACCGATTCACCACCTGCGAAATGCGCGGCCATTGTCGCCCTCCCGCCTCATTGCGCCGGCGCCGGCGCTGGCGCGACGACAGGCTCGTTGCGGCTCATTTCGGCTTCGAGCGCGCGCGCGACGAGCGGATCGAGGCCGTCATACGAGCGCACGGATTCGTATTGGCGGCGCGTGACCGCGCGGGCCTGCTCGCTCGTGTTCACAATCGTCGGCCGCAGGAACACCATCAAATTCGTGCGCTGGTGCGAACGGCCTTCGCTGCGGAACAGGCGACCTGCGATCGGAATGCGACGTAAGCCCGGAATGCCCTCGTCGCGCCGCTGGATGTCGTCCTGGATCAAGCCGCCGAGCACAATGATCTCGCCCGCATCCACTTGCACCACGGTTTGGATTTCGCGGCGGTTGGTGATGAGATCGGTCGAGTCGTCGATGATCTGGCCGAAGATGCTGGACACTTCCTGACGAATCTCAAGGCGAATGGCCCCGCCTTCGCTGATCTGCGGCCGCACTTCGAGCTTCACGCCGACATCTTCGCGGCTGATGGTGCGAAACTGATTGTCGAGATTGTCGCCCACCGCTTCGCCGGTCGTGATTGGGATTTGTTGGCCGACGAGGATCGATGCTTCCTCGTTGTCGAGCGTCATCACCGACGGCGTCGACAGCACGTTGGAATCTTCGTCTTGGGCGAGGGCATTCAGCAGCACGCCGAAAATACGACCGTCATCGTCCTGGCCGCCGCCGCCAAGCAAAAGGCCGCTGCTGCCGAGCAGTGAATTGATCGCGGCGCGGCGCAATTCGGCGATAGCTTCGGAATCTTCATCCTCGTCATCGTCGCCGTCACCGCGGAGCAACGCCGCTCCGGTGAGCGCCAGGATGTTCGGCGCAGAGCCGCCATACGACGTCGACATGAACGGCAGTGCGTTTTCGCCGCTCGCGCCGCTCGCGACATATTGTAGGCCGAGTTCGCGGGCGGTTTGGTCCGAGACTTCAACGATGATCGCTTCGACCAGCACTTGCTCACGGCGTACGTCGAGCGAGCGCACGACATTGGTGAGGGATTCCTGGGTTTCCGGGTCGGCGCTGATGATCAGTGAATTGGTGGCTGCGTGTTGCGCGATATTGGCGCGACGGCCCTGCGATTGCGCGGCGTCTTCCCCCGGTGCGACGCCCATGGAGGCCGACAATTGCTGCAGGATCGGCACCAGATCGGCGGCCACTGCATAGCGCAGCGGGATCACCGAGACACCGGCCTGATAATTGGCGCGCGTATCGAGCTCTTGGATGAGCGGCACGAGTTGATCGAGCGCGCGCTCGTCGCCGCGCAGCACAAGCATGTTGCTGCTGGCCACCGGCACCGCGCGGATCAGCGGACGCCCCTCTTCACCGATTGCGGTGGCGAGGTTTTGCGCGACGCGGGCCATTTCGGCGGCCGAAGTATTCTCGAGGCGCAGCGAGCGAACCGTCGAATTGTCGCGGTCGAGCGTGCCGATCACATCGCGCAGGCGGCCGATCGTCGATCCGAAATCGACGACGACAACCGAATTGCCGCGACGATTGACCGTGACTTGGCCACGCTCGGAAAGCATGGGGCGAATTGCAGCCGCCACCGTCTCCGCGTCGGCGAAGCGCAGCGAGAAGACCTGGCTGACATAGGTATTGTCGCTCGGTCCGGCGCCGCTTGTGGATGGCTCGCGCGCGGCCACCTCGGCCGGGACGATGCGGTAGGCGCCATTCGCGGTCGGTACGGCGACGAAGCCATTGACGCGGAGCGTGGACATAAAGACGTCCATCAGCTCGCGTTCGGACATCGATTGCTGCGACAGCACCGTGACGCGGCCGCTAACGCGCGGATCGATGATGAAGGTGCGGCCGGTGGCGTTCGACACATCCTCAATGAAGGCGCGGATATCGACTTCACGTAGCGTGACGGCGCCGTTTTGCCCAGCTGCGGCGCCCGGCGTTGTCGACGGTGTCGTATTCTGCGCCGTGGCGGTGGGCGCGAGCAGCGCCGCGCTCGCGAGGCCCGCGGCCACCGCGCGCGCTTTACGGGTGAAGGGGATCATGTGCGGTCGCTTGAATTGATCGTGAGCGTGAGGCGCTGACCGTCGCGCTCAACGGCGAGTTCGATCTGCTGTGTTGGTGGGGCGGCAAGCAGGCTGGCCGCTTGCGCGGGATTGGCGCCGTTAATCGCGACGACGACATCGCCGCCGCGGAGACCGGCGTCGAGCGCGGCTTGCGGCAGCGGCTCGGCGACACGCCAGCCGCTCGGCTGGCCGTCTAGGGTTTGCACTTGCGCCAGCGTGGCCTGCAGCCAGGCTACGTCCTGCGGCGACGCGCTCGTCGGTGCGATCAAGGCTGGCGCTTGCGGCGCTTCAACCGTTGCAAACGGCGAGGTGGTCACGCTGCTTGGCTCGTTCGACGCGACACTCGCAGCCGGCGCTGTCGTTTGCTCCTCGATCACCGGTGCGCCAGGCGCCGGCTCAAGGCCCATCATCGCGCGCGCGAAAGAATAGGACGGCGCGCTGGTCATTTCGATCTGACGCTGACCGCCCTGATAAGACACCAACACATAATCCGCGCCGACATCCGCGAGCATGATGCCCGCGCCAATGTCGTCGCCAATCGAGAATGCGCGTTGCGCGCCATCGGCGAGCGTGAGCACGGCGCCGCTGCGCATCGGCTCCGTCGAGACACGGACGCCGGTCAATTGCACACCGGACAAGAGCGCCGCCACGGCGTGTGATTGCGCATCGCTGGCGAGATAATCGGGCGCAAAGGGAGACACCACTTCGCTGACGTTCAGGCGATGGGTTTCGCGGTCGCCCTCGCCGCTCGCGCTGACGGCGCTTGCCGTGCTTGGCGTGAAGATGCTCCACCCCGCTTGCGCGCAACCCAGTGCGACAGCCGCAAGCAACAGAGCTTCAACGCTGGGACGCACGGCGCTTATCGCGCGCTCGCGCACATTCTCCGCGCTGGTCGACAGCAGATTCTTACGCGCTCTCGCCATTGGCCACCCCGATTTTTTAATCCATTGGCGAGCACGCTCTACACGCTCAAACGCTCGGTTTCAAAGGAGATTGCTGCACTCTCGCTGCCAATCTTCTCTCGCGTTGCATCGCCACACGCGTTTGTCACAAAAGGTGCAAACGACATTCACAAAACCGTCGCGCAACAGAGGAGTCGGACCTCATGTCGCGCGTTCGTCTTAGTAGCGCGCCGTCAGACTCACCGAGAACGTCTGACCACGATCATACGTGTTGTACTCGGTGCGACCGATGGCGGTCTGTTGATATTCCTCGTGCGCTTCGTCGAGCAAGTTGCGACCCGCGACGCCGAACGTCATTTCCGAGCCCATGACTTGGAAATTGTGACGGAACACAAGATCAAGATTGACGCCCGGGTCTTCGAACACGGTCGGCACACCCGATCCACTCGGCGTACCGCGGATCAAGATGCGTTCGGAGGTGTAGCCGACCAGCATCGTCAGTTCGGACTTTTCCGTCTCGAAGCCGAATTGCAGGTTGGCGATGTGCTCCGGCGTGCCTTGCAGCTGCGAGCCGTCGGCGACGAACTCGGTCGCGGGACGCGGGTTCGGCGTCTCGGGCGAGTTCGGGCTGATGACCGTGCCTTGCGCACTCACTTCGGAGTGCGTGTAGGTGTAATTGGCGCCAAAGAACAATTCCGGCGCGGTGAGGAAGGGCACTTCGAACGGTGCGTCGAAATTGATGCGATAATCCAATTCAGCGCCGTAGAGGGTCGCTTCGGGCGCGTTGATGAAGCGCGTCTGGGTCGACGTGCCGTCCTGGGTGACCACCACTTCCTCGATCGGGCGATCGATCTGCTTGTAGAAGACACCGAACGTCACGAACTGATTCGTGCCGAAATAATATTCGACGCGGGCGTCGTAGTTCTGCAGCTCTGTATCCGTCAGGTACGGATTGCCGATGAATTCGCGATCGGTGTCCGGATCAATGTACGGCGTGAACGCCAATTCGCGGAATTGCGGGCGCGCGATGGTTTGCGAATAGCCCATGCGCATCTGCAAATCGTCGGCGAAGTTCCAGGTCAGCGTCGCCGCCGGGAGCCAGTACGAGTTCTCCAGAACCGTCGTTGGCGCGCCGACGTCGGTGTAGCGCACGTAGGTGTCCACCACTTGCGCGGCGTCTTCGTAGCGCACGCCAATGGCGGCGCGGAGCAGCGGCATGATCTCGATGTCGGCCGCGACGTAAGCCGCGTCGATATCCAGCGAGCCGAGATAGTTGCGGTCAAGACCCGCGTCCTCGCGGATTTGGAAGCGGTCCGGATGGATGTTGTCTGGCGAGAAGAGATAGTCCGGACGAAGCTCAAGCACGTCCGCCGGCGTCGCCGGGCTGGTTTCGAACGCCAGCAGGATCGATTCGTAGGTACGATCGGTCTGCGAGCGCGAGAGACCAGCCGAGATCACCGCATCACGTTGCGCGCTCAGCGGCAGCGTGTAGGCGAAATCGATGCCGCCGCTGGCGACTTCGTCGGTGAGTTCCGAGAAGCGCGTGCCGTTGGCGTAGGCGAACGAGGCCGGGCCGCCGCCATCGGGTAGGACGTAGGTGATGCTGCGCTCGTAGGGCGCATCGCGGGTCGATTCCGCGAAAGCCACCCGCCAATCGACATCGAGTTGTCCGAACGTGTGTTCGCCGCGCAATTGCAGCGACGCGAGTTGGCGTTCGTACCAGGCGGTCGCCTCGTCGTAGCGATCGCCGCCGGTGAAGTTCTCGTTGAACCCTTGGCTAATCTGCGCGTACTTGGTCGAGCTGCGCACGAGCAGACCGGTGAGCGAGATTTCGTTCTCGTCCCAACCGATGCTGGCGGTGCCGAGCGCGTTGGCGACCACGTCCCACGAGCCGGTGCGGCTGGTGATGTCGCGGCCAACCGTGGCGCTGTTGTCGGCGCCAGAAATGACAACAGCGCGATCCGCTTCGCGCGCGCGCATCGTGCTGTCATAGCCGGCGACGCCCACGAGGCCGACGCTAAAGCGCCCAAGATCGAAACTCGTACCTGCGGTGACCTCGCCCTCGAAGTCCGGATCCTGTTCGGCGGATTGCACGACGGTCAGCGGTGAGTTCGCGAGACTTTCGCCAATCTCTTCCAATTCGGCGTCGGTGAAGTTGGCGTCGTCGATACGCAAATTGCGCGAGATCGCGTCCGCCAATGGGCCCGGAATTTCGCGCAAGCCGTCGCTGATGGTGCTCCAATCGCTGGATTCGCCGTAATAGGTTAGCCCGTCTTGGCCGGTCGATTCAGTGTTAAAGGCCGTGCCGACCTTGAGCGTCAGGAACGTCTCCTGCGGCATGCGCAGCGTGTTCAGATCGATGATGCCGCCGCCGAATTCGCCGGGATAGTTCGGCGAGAAGGTCTTTTGCACCGAGGCGCCATCTAGAATATTCGACGGGAAGAGATCAAGCGGCACTTGGCGACGCAGCGGCTCCGGGCTCGGCAGCGGCGAGCCGTTGAGCAGCGCGGACGAGTAACGGTCGCCGAGACCGCGGACGTAGACGAAGCGGTTGGAGACAACCGAAAGGCCCGTCAGACGGGTAAGCGCGGCGGCGGCGGTGTCGTCGCCCGTGCGCGCGAGGTCTTCCGCGGAGAGGAATGTCGCGACTTCCGATGTCTCGCGCATGGGTTCGGGAATGTTGCGGCCAAGGACGACGATTTCTTCGTCTTCGGCGTAAACGTCAGCTTGGTCTTGCGCATCTTGCGCCGCGGCGATCGCGGGCGTGAAGAGCATCGTTGTCAGAAGCAGCGCGAGCCTCTTCAACATGGGATTAGACGATTTCATCGGACTTCAGCCCTCAAAGATTTATGCAGCAGCAGACGGTCGCGGGCGGCGGTGTGAACCGCCGCCCGCGCCGCGCGATTAGCAGGACGTCGCGTCCAGTCTGCAGGTCCAGCCCTGCCACCAGGTGTCCGTCGTGCTCACCGCGCCGATTTGCGTCGTGGCGGTGAAGAACGTGACGCCCGAGGGGTTCAGCGTGGTCGCATCAAACACCGGACGACCGGCTTCGGTGGCGCCGTTGATGAACGGACGCCCACCCACGGTCGCCGTCGCCAGCGAGTTCGCTGTCGCCGTTGTGTTGTTCGAACCCGCATTGATCAGGTTCGTTGCGGCCGCCGCGTTGGCGCCGGGGCAATCGAACAGGACCGAGTTGAACACCGGAACGTTCGGCGCCGTCGTGTTCGCCGCGTCGGCCACCAAACATGTGGTTGAGCCGATCACGACACCATTGACGAACGTGCCCGAGCTGCCCGGCGTACCGCCGGTGGCGTTCAGCTCGATGCCGCGGATGTTGGCCGAGGCAATGTTTTGCGGCAGGCCGACGAAGGTGAAGTTGGCGATCGTCGGGTTGGTGAACAGATCGTCGCCCGTGGACGAGACGCGGCGGTTGCTCGCCTCGATCTGACGGTCGCGATCTGTGTCCGGGCCCTGTACGATGATCAGGTTCTGCACGAGGCCGCGCCAACCTTCATCGTAATCCAGCGAGTCGTCCGTCGCGCCCGTGATGACGACGCGCTTCATACGCACCGTACCGCCGAACACTTCGATGCCGTCGTCGCCCGAATTGTGGACTTGGACGTTTTCGATGACCGTCGCCGAACCCACGCCGCCGAGTGTCAGACCATTGAGGTCGTCGCCAGCGGCGGCCGAGGTCAGGAACGCGCCCGGATAGCGGATTTGCAGATAGGCAAGACGGCCGCTGTTGTCGTTGGCCGTCGCGCCGCCATAGAGCGCTTGCGTGCCCGTCGCGACCGTGACGCCTTCAACCGCGTTCTCGCACGTCGCCCCGCCCTGCGCGACCGCGGCGTTGCAGCCACGGATCGGCGCACGGCCGAGCACGATGAGACCGGCCCATTCGCGCGTCGCCGCACCTTCGCTGGCGCGACCCGGATTCACGACATCGGCCAGCGAGGTCATGATCACCGGCGCGTTCGAGGTGCCGTTGACGAAGATCTGCGAACCACGGTTCACGATCAGCATGTCAGCGGAATTCTTGCCGAACACCGTGACGCCCGGATCGATGGTGAGCGCAGCCGCGACACCCCCCGTACCGGCGGCGCCGCGATCGACGCCGACGTTCACACGACCCGAGAGCTCATAGATGTTGCCGGCAACGAGACGCAGACTCGCCGGCACGCCGCTGACGCCAACGGTGCCCGAGAGTACGCAGCGACGCAGACCGCCGAGCGTGCCGTTTTCAGCGGTACCCGTGGGGCAGGCCGAAGCGCCAAACACTTGGAACGACCAGCCGCTCGCCCAATTGGCGGCGATCGTCTCGGAGCCCGAGAAGGCGCCGATATAATTGGCCGCGTCAAAGAACGAATTGACCGTCGCCGGGTTCACAGCCGTGCGGGCGAGTTCGTTTGCGCCCGGGAGCAAACCCGCAAGCGTGTTCGGAGTCGCCGTGGAATTGTTGGCCCCCGCATTGATGATCGTGGTCGCGGCCGAGCCATAAGCGCCGGCGCAATCGAACAAGGTGGAGTCAAAACGCGGGACGAGCGTTGTATTGGCGGCGCTGGCGTTTAAGCACTCAGTCGAGCCCGTCACGACGCCGTTGAGGTAACGTCCCGAGCTGCCCGGCGTGCCGCCTGTGGCGTTCATTTCGATGCCGCGAATGTTCGCGTTCGAGCTGTTCACCGGCAGACCAACCATCGTGAAATTCGCGATCGTCGGGTTGGTGAAGAGCGTATCGCCCGTCGACGAGACGCGGCGGTTGCTGGCTTCGACCATACGGTCCGGACCGCCGACAAGCGCCGACTGACGGATCACGAGGTACTGAACCGCACCCGTCCAACCTTCATCATAATCGAGCGAATCATCGAGCGCGCCGGTGATGATGACGTGCTTCATGTTCACCGTGCCGCCGAACACTTCGATGCCGTCGTCGCCCGAATTGTGGACTTGCACGTTGTCGATCACGGTGCCCGAGCCGACGCCGCCGAGGGTCAGACCGTTAAGGTCATCGCCGGCCGCGGCCGAAGTCAGGAATGCGCCCGGATAGCGGATCTGCACGTATTGCAGGCTGCCGCTGTTGTCGGTCGGCGTCGCGCCGCCGTACAGCGCCTGCGCCCCGGTCGCCGCGGTCACGCCTTCAACAGCGTTTTGGCAATCGACGGTGCCCTGCGCCACGGCCGCGTTGCAGCCGCGGATCGGCGCACGGCCGAGAAGAATGATGCCGCCCCATTGACGGCTCGCCGTCGCCGGATCGTTTTCACCACGCAGGTCGTTTTCGCTGGTGAAAATGATCGGCTGGCTCGCACTGCCATTGGCGACGATGCGCGAGCCGCGGTTCACGATCAGCATGTCGTCGGCCGAATTGAACATCACGGTGACGCCCGGCTGGATCGTCAGCGTCGTGCTGACGCCACCCGTGCCCGCGGCGCCCACGTCCGTGCCCACGTCGACGCGGCCGTTGATGCGATAGACGCGGCCAGCAACTGCAGAGAGCGTCACATTGCCCGCGCTGGTCGCTGCGTCGCTCACGTCAACGATTTCGGTGACAGGTACGCCGCTCGGCAGCGTCAGACCCGTCGGCGTGCCGCCGCCGCCGCCCGGCGGCGTGCCGCCATCCGTGCCGCCAGGCGATTCAATGCTTGAACCGCCGCCGCTGCAGCTTGCTGCGCCAAGCGCGAGCGCGAGCAACAGCCCGCGCCAAATATTTCGAGAGGCCATCAGGGATCCCCCACTCTGCCGAAAGAAATTGGCGTTCGCGGGAGTCGCCCAATCGATCCCCGCTCAATGGGGGTCGATACGGACTGGTCTTAATGGTTTGATGGCACGCAGTTTACACTTTTGTGAAATGGGCCGTTTCGTGATCGACGCGTGTGACGCGCGCCGCGCACCGCCGCCGCGCAGCGCGCTTTCGCCATGCATCGGCGAACGCCGACAAAGACAAATGACACAGGAAGGCGCGCCGAGGATGCCGCTGGGCAAGCGCGTCAAAACCGAACAACTGACAGGAATTGGCCGCACTGGCGCACCCGACAGGCGGATTTTCGCCTACATATACAGCATCATGGAAGCGCGACATCGAGTCCGCTCAAACGGTCAGGCGCACACGCCGAATCGGCCGTTAGCGGACACCGCACCCGTGCTCTCAGGCAAACGACTAGCGAACTTCTTCCGGCCAATAGAGCCGCATGGGATTGTCGATCAGCATCTTTCGCTGCGCCAACTCACTGATCGCAAGGCGCGGTAGAAGATCAACGAGCGCGCCGTCGTCTGGAATTGCATCCTGCATGTTGGGATGAGGCCAATCCGTGCCCCAGAGGATACGATCTTCAAAAGCTTCCACCAAAGGGCGAACGGCGGCGACGAAATCATCGAACGGCGGGCCTTGCCTGCTCAAGCGCTCCGCGCAGCTCACCTTCGTCCAGATATTGGGGTGCGTCTCAAGCAGATTGTGAAAGGCGATCATGTCGGGCCCCCGCGGCCCCGCACTCACGTCGGGCCGGCCCATGTGGTCGACCACAATAATCGTGGGAATGGCTTCAAGAAACGGGATGAGTTCCTGGAGCAAGTCGGCTTCGAAATAGACCACGACGTGCCAGCCCAGCGGCGCGATGCGCTTGGCGATGTCGAGAAATTTGTCCTTCGGCGCGTCATCGACGAGACGCTTCAAAAAATTGAAGCGCACGCCGCGCACGCCGGCCGCGTCGAGGCTCAGCAATTGCGTCTCCGCGATGTCGGGATCCACGACCGCGACACCGCGTGCGGTCCCATTGGATTGGGCGATCGCGTCAACCAACGCCCGATTATCGGCGCCATGACAACTCGCCTGCACAATCACGCTGCGCGAGAAGCCAAGCCGGTTGCGCAACGCAAACAACATTTCTGGGGTGGCGTCTTCAGGTAGATATTTTGCCTTGTCGCTGAAGGGAAAACGCGCCTGCGGCCCAAACACATGGCAATGCGCGTCGACCGCGCCTGGCGGGGGACGAAAGCGCGGCATTGACGGGGTGTCGGTCCAGCTCTTGATGCGCGTCACGCAAACACCTCCCCGTCCATGAGTTTGCGCGCGGTGCGCAAGAGCGCCGCACTCGTCACCTGCCCCGCCTCATCGGTCTCCATCACGCATGACATCTCGCCCGTGGGGTGCTCGATCGCGAGTGTCTTGCGTTTTCCGCCGGGCGTCACCGCCACACCGGCCGCGGGCGTCCCCGGAATGAGACACGCGCTCGCCACCGTCACCGCGCCCAAAACGCCAATGCTCGCATGCGCACGATGAGGAATGAAGCTGCGCACACAGATCGCCCCGCCGGCGCGCGGGGGCGCAACCAGCATCATTTTCGGCACGGATTTCTGCGCGACATCGCCCAAATTCATCATCGGCCCGGCCTTGAGACGAATAGCTTCGATGCGCGTCTTGAGCTCGGTGGCCGCGTCCAAGTCCTCGCGCGTCTCGTAGCCTGTCGCGCCAAGAGCGGCTGCGCTCATGATTACGCACGGCATGCCATTGTCGATGAGCGTGCAAGCGACGCCATCGATAATGTCAATTGCATTGCCCGTGGGTAAGAGCGCGCCGCAACTGGAGCCGGCGGTGTCGCGAAATTCGACGGGCGTCGGCGCGTGCGTTCCGGGCACGCCATCGATCCGCGCATCGCCTTCATACGTCACCCTACGGCCTGGCGTGCATATTTGTGCGACCGCAATCTGGCCGGTGTTCTCCATGAAGATCGTCACTGGCGTTTGCCCATCGCGCGCCTCGACCAAGCCGCGTTCGATCGCGAAGGGCGCCACACCCGCCAGGATGTTGCCGCAATTCTGCGCATCGCTGACCAGCGCTTGGTCGACGAACACTTGGAGGAAGAGATAATCCACATCGACGCCCGGCCGTGCGGAGCGAGAAACCACCGCCACCTTGCTGGTCAAGGGATCGGCGCCGCCCATGCCGTCGATCTGGCGCACATCGGGCGAGCCCATAATGCGCAGCAAGAGCGCATCACGCTGGGCGGTGTCGGCCGGCAGATCATGTTTCAAAAAATAGCCGCCCTTCGACGTGCCGCCGCGCATCCACATGCAACGGATCGCCTCAGACATAACGCAGACCCATATCGCGGAGCCGCTCGCGCATGCGATAGATATCCAAGCCAAGTTCGCCTGCCGCCAGCCGTGCGCGCTTTTCGGCTTCCGCGGCGTCTCGTGCTTGCGCTTTAGCCAAAACCTCCTCGGCTTCCGCGCGCGCCACCACGCACACGCCGTCGTCGTCGGCGACAATCACGTCGCCCGGGTCGATGAACGCCCCAGCGCAAACGATGGGGACGTTGACCGAGCCAAGCGTGGCTTTGACCGTACCCTGAGCGCTAATGGTTTTTGACCAAACAGGAAAACCCATCTGCGTGAGGTCGCGCACATCGCGCACGCCGGCGTCAATGACGAGCCCCAAGCAACCCCGCGCCATCGCCGACGTCGCCAGCAGATCGCCGAAATAGCCGTCGTCACTCGGAGACGTCGGCGCAAGAACGAGAATGTCGCCGGCCTGCAATTGTTCGATGGCCACATGCACCATCCAATTGTCGCCAGGCGGCGCCGATATCGTCACCGCCGATGCGCCAATGCGTGCGCCGGAATAGATGGGCCGCAAACGGCTGGAGAGCAGCCCTTTTCGCCCCTGCGCCTCGTGGACAGTGGCGACGCCCAATTCCCCCAAAGCGCGCACCACCGCTTCTGGAGCGCGTTGGATGCGCTGCACGACCACGCCGCTCATGCCTCTGCTCCCTTGTTAGCGCATTCGTGGCGCATCAGCCGGCAAACAGCGAATTGAGAGTTCAAACCCGCTATAAGATTATGCTAATGGTCTATCATGACACCTTGGGAGCTTAATCTCCGCCATCTCCAGGCGTTCGCGCGCACGGTCGAATTGGGCGCGCTCATCAGTGCGGCGCAGGCCGTCAACATCTCCCAGCCCGCGCTCACCCAGGCCATTGCGGGTCTGGAAGCTGCCTTGGGTGTGGACCTCTTCGTACGCCATAATAGCGGCATGAAGCCCACTAGAGCGGCGCTCATGTTTCAGCCCCGCGTGTCGACCGCCCTTGCTCTCATCGGCGCGCCACGCGCTACCCACACCCAGCTCAAGGCGTTCTGGGCGCTCGCCCGCGGCGGCTCCTATGTTGAGGCCAGCCAGATCACCGGTTTGGCCGCAGCGTCTCTGCATCGGGCGGTCTCCGATCTGGAGCTCGCGCTCGGCCAAGACCTCTCGCACAAGGTTGGACGCAAACTTGAGCTTACGTCGTTCGGCAAATCGTTCGCGCGTCGGATCAAGCTCGCCCATGCGGAATTGAGCGCGGGACTTTCCGAACTTGAGGCGCTTCGCGGATTGGATTCCGGTCGGATCGCCGTGGGCGCCATGCCTCTGTGTCGAGCGCGCATATTGCCGTCAACCGTGGTCGATTTTCAAAAAAGTTTCCCGCAAAGCTCGATCCTTGTGGCGGAAGGATCCCATGCCGAATTGGTCGAACCGCTACGAGACGGCGAATTGGATGTCCTCATCGGCGCGCTGCGCGAGCCCGCACCCGGACGCGACCTGGTCCAGGAGCCGCTCTTCATCGATCGACCTATCGTACTGGGCCGCGCCAACCATCCCTTGTCGGGCAAACGCAAACCACCAAGTCTTCGTGAGCTCGCCGCCTATGATTGGTGCCTGCCCCAGCGCGGCGTCCCGTTACGCGACCGCTGGGAAGCTCTGTTTCGTGCGGAAAACCTCGAACCGCCGCCCGTACGGGTCGAGATCGGATCAGGCATCGCGATTCGTCAAATCCTGCTCAGCACCGATGCGCTGACGCTTCTCTCTCCCGATCAAGTCGCGCTCGAATTGAAGGCGGGCTGGCTCGCGATCGTCGCCCGGACAGAGCTTACCCGCACGATTGGTCTCACCTATCGCGCCGATTGGCGCCCAACGCCGCTGCAACGCCAATTCATCACCACGCTCAAATCCCATTGCTAAGGTTTATTCGTATGGGCTTATAGCGCCGGGGGACTTCCGATTAGCCCAGCCCTGCGATGTCGGGCCACATCTTCCCCATGTCGAACGCCGTCGCGATCATGGGCTTTGGGGAATCCGCGCAAACCTTTGTCGGCGACCGACGCTGGCGGGGCCAAGCGTTCGCCTATGACATCAAGACCGATACGCCGGCGACACGCGCCGCCAAATTAGCCGATTACGCGCGCCTGCGCGCGACCCCGTGCGAAAATGCGGCCCAAGCCGTGCACGAGGCAGCGACGATTTTGAGCCTGGTCACCGCCGACCAAGCCGCGATCGCAGCGGCGGCGGCGGCGGCACATCTCAAGACCGGCGCCCTGTTTCTCGACATGAACTCCGTTGCGCCTTCGACAAAGAGAAGCGCCGCCGCTCATGTGCGCGCCCAGGGTGGGCGCTATGTCGATGTCGCGATCATGGCGCCCGTGCGTCCGGCGGCGCTTGAGGTTCCCGTGCTGGTCAGTGGCCCCGATGCGCCTGAGGCGGTCGCTGCGCTTCAGGCTCTGGGCTTTGCCCAAGTGCGCGAGGCGGGCGACGAAATTGGCCGTGCTTCACGCATCAAAATGGTGCGCTCTGTTTTGATCAAATGCGTCGAGGCCGCCGCCGCTGAATGCCTCCTCGCCGCTGATGCAGGCGGCGTCACTGAGGACGTTTTGGCCTCGCTTTCGCCCGCGTGGCGCGAGCAACTCAATTACAATCTCGAGCGCGTTCTCGCTCACGGCCTGCGCCGCGCCGCCGAAATGGAAGAAGTCGCGCTCACTTTGCGCGATCTCGGCGTAGAGCCGCTTCTCACCGAACGCGCCGCGGCGCGGCAACGCGAGTTGGGCGCGCTTCAAATTTCGCCCGCGCCCGAGGCGCTCGCCGACAAGCTCGCCCGCATCCGCACCGCCACGAAAGCGAACCACACATGAGCTTGGTGATCGATTGCCACGGCCATTACACGACCGCGCCCGGCCCGCACAATGATTGGCGCGACGCGCAGAAATCTGCGTTCAAGCAGGGACAATTGCCCCCGCCCTATCCTGATATTTCCGACGACCTCATCCGCGAGACGATCGAAACCAATCAACTCAAATTACTACGCGCGCGCGGCGCCGACATGACCATCTTCAGCCCACGCGCTTCGGCCATGGCGCATCATGTCGGCGACGCCTCGGTCTCGCTTGAATGGGCGCGGCGCTGCAACGATCTCATCGCGCGCGTGGTCGACCTCTATCCAGGGAGCTTCGTTGGCGTTTGCCAATTGCCGCAATCGCCGAAGGCCGACCTCGCCAATTCCATTCTCGAGCTTGAGCGCTGCGTTCGACAATTGGGCTTCGTTGGCTGCAACCTGAACCCCGATCCGGGCGGTGGCCACTTTCAGCATCCCGCCCTCACCGACAAGTATTGGTATCCATTCTACGAAAAGATGGTCGAACTCGACGTCCCGGCCATGATCCACGTGTCGGGTTCGTGCAATCCGTGCATGCATGCAACGGGCGCCTATTACATCGCCGCCGACACCATCGCCTTCATGCAATTGATCGAAGGCGATCTCTTCCGTGACTTTCCCGATCTGCGTTTCATCATCCCGCATGGCGGGGGGGCGGTCCCCTATCATTGGGGACGCTATCGTGGTCTCGCCGACATGCTGAAGAAGCCTGCGCTCGACACGCATGTGATGAAGAACGTCTATTTCGACACCTGCGTCTATCATCTGCCCGGCGTCCGGTTGCTCTTCGATGTGATCGATCACCGCAACATTTTGTTCGGCTCGGAAATGGTTGGCGCCGTGCGCGGAATCGATCCAACGACCGCGCATCATTTCGACGACACCAAGCGCTATTTGGATGCGCTCGAACTAACCGACCACGTGCGTCATGCGGTCTTTGAGGGCAACGCACGACGCGTCTTTCCCCGTCTCGATCACAAACTCAAAGAGCGCGGCCTGTGACCTTCATACGCAATCGCTGGTATGTCGCCGCCTGGGATGGCGAGGTGAGTTCAGAACCGCTCGCCCGCACAATCTGCGGCGAGCCGCTCGTGCTCTATCGCAAGCTCGCCGGCGATGTCGTGGCGTTGCGCGACGCGTGTCCTCATCGCCTCCTGCCCTTGTCGATGGGGTTGCGTGAAGGCGACAACCTACGCTGCACATATCATGGCTTGCTCGTAGGCCCTGACGGCAAGCCGCGTGAGATGCCGATTGTGCATGAGCGCGTCAACGACAAGGTTTGCACGCCCGCCTACGCCGTAGTCGAGCGGCATCGCTTCGTCTGGGTGTGGATCGGCGATCAATGGCGCGCCGACCCAGGCCTCGTGCCGGACTTTTGGCCCTGCTCGCGCGAGGGATGGGTGTTCGATGGCGGCTATTCCTATGTCAAATGCGATTACCGGCTGTTCGTCGACAATCTGATGGACCTCACCCACGAAACCTATGTTCACATGGGTTCGATTGGGCAGGCCGAACTCATGCAGGCGCCGCTCGAGACCGCTGTCGATGGCGATCGCGTGACGCTTTCGCGCTGGATGCCGGCTGTGTCGCCGCCGCCATTCTGGCGTCAAGCGCTCAAACGCGATTGCACGGTCGACCGTTGGCAAATTTGCAGCTTCATCGAGCCATGTTCGGTGCTGATTGATGTCGGCGTTTCGCCCGTGGAGGCGGGAGATACGCTTGAGCGCCACGATTCCGGCGTGCGCGGCTTCGTCATCGATTCCATGACGCCAGAAACGGAGACGACGTGCCACTATTTCTGGGGCATGGCGCGCAATTTCGAAATCGATGACGCGGGCCTCACCGCGCGGCTCAGGGCCGGCCAAGACCGCATCTTCGGCGAAGACGTCGAAATCCTCGAACGCCAACAACTCTCCATCGCCGCCAACCCCGACATGGCCTTGCGCGTGCTCTCGATTGATTCAGGCGGGGCGCACGCGCGCCGCGTCATTGAAAGACTGATGAAGCAAGATGCCTGATCGCCTCAAAGACTACCTCGCCGCCTTCGACGACATACCTGGAACGCGGGTCTACACGACAGAGCGCGCGCGCGAAGGCTATTGGGTCAATCAATTCTGCATGAGCCTGATGAAGCCCGCGAATCGCGAGCGCTGGCGCGCCGATGAGCGCGCTTATCTCGTCGATTGGCCCATGACCGACGCACAAAAGGAAGCGCTGCTCGCGCGCGATTATAATCGCCTGCTCGATCTGGGCGCGAACATCTATTATCTCGCCAAGGTCTTCTCCACCGACGGATTGTCGTTCGTGCAAGCGGTCTCCACCATGACCGGCATGAGCGTGGACGAATATCAAGCCATGATGCTCGCGGGCGGTCGGTCCCCAGAGGGCGTGCGCTCCATCAAGGAGGGAAGCTGATCATGGCGCGCATCAGTGCAGGCATCGCCACCAGCCACGTTCCTCTCATTGGCGTCGCCATCGATCAAAATCGAGGGCACGAACCCTATTTCAAACCGATCCTCGCCGCTTACGATTGGACACGCCACTGGATCTCACGTCCCGAAAACAAGCCGGACGTTGTCATCCTCGTTTACAATGACCACGCATCCGCGTTCGATATGAACATCATTCCCACCTTCGCCATCGGCTGCGCGGAGCGCTTCGCGCCAGCAGACGAAGGATGGGGACCGCGCCCGGTGCCGATGGTCGAGAACCATGCGCCGCTCGCCTGGCACATTGCGCAAAGCCTGATCCTCGACGATTTCGACATGACCATCATCAATAAGATGGATGTGGATCATGGTCTGACCGTGCCGCTCTCGGCCGTGTTCGGACAACCCGATGCGTGGCCCACGCGCGTTATTCCGCTCGCAGTCAATGTCGTCACCTACCCCGTGCCATCCGGCAACCGCTGTTGGCTGTTGGGCGAAGCCATCGCGCGGGCAGTGGAGAGTTTCGACGAAGACCTCACCGTGCAAATCTGGGGCACCGGCGGCATGTCGCATCAATTGCAGGGCAAGCGCGCGGGGCTCATCAATCAAGCTTGGGACCAGCGCTTCCTGGACGACATGGTCGCTGACCCCGCACGCCTGCGCGCCATCCCGCACATCGAATATCTGCGCGAGACCGGCTCGGAGGGCATCGAGATGGTCATGTGGCTCATCATGCGCGGCGCGCTTGGCCCAAACGTGCGCGAACTCCACCGCGCCTATCACGTGCCCGCGTCGAACACCGCTTTAGGCCATCTCGTTTTGGAGAAGACATCATGAAAGTGGCCCTGGCTGGCGCAGGCGCCTTCGGTGAAAAGCACTTGGACGCGCTCAAATTGATCGAGGACGTTGAAGTGGTGAGCCTCATCGGGCGCAGCTTGGAGAAGACACGCGCAATCGCGGCCAAATACGAGGTGGCCCATGTCAGCGACAAGCTCGAGGATGCGCTTGCGCTGCCAGGGGTCGAAGCGGTGCTCTTGTGCACGCCAACGCAAATGCACGCGGCCCAAGCGATTGCCTGCATGGACGCGGGCAAACATGTCATGGTGGAAATTCCGCTGGCCGATTCCTGGGCCGACGCCCAAGCCGTCGCCGCCAAACAGAAGCAAACCGGTCTTGTCTGCATGGTGGGACACACGCGCCGCTTCAACCCCTCCCACCAATGGGTTCACAAGCGCATCGCGCGCGGGGAATTGTCGATCCAGCAGATGGACGTGCAGACCTATTTTTTCCGCCGCACCAACACCAATGCGCGCGGCGAGGTCCGCTCTTGGACTGATCATCTCCTATGGCACCATGCGGCGCACACAGTAGATCTTTTCCAATATCAGACTGGCGAAAAGATCGTGAAGGCCAACGCGCTCGCAGGCCCACTTCATCCCCAACTCGGCATCGCCATGGACATGTCGATTCAATTGAAGACAGCGTCTGGGACAATCTGCACGCTCTCGCTGTCGTTCAATAATGACGGCCCGTTGGGCACATTCTTCCGCTACATTTGCGACAACGGCACCTATATCGCGCGCTATGACGACCTCTTCACCGGCAAGGACGAGAAGATCGATGTTTCCAACATCGATGTGTCGATCAACGGCATCGAGTTGCAGGATCGCGAATTCGTCGCCGCTATTCGCGAAGGCCGCGAGCCCAACGCCTCGGTTACACAAGTGCTGCCCTGCTACGAGGTGCTGCATCAATTAGATGCGAGCATGGGCTGATGAAGGCCGATGTCGCCATCATCGGAGCCGGCCCCGCGGGCTTGATGTTGGGCCACAAACTGGTCCAGGCGGGAATCGATGTCTTGCTCATCGAACGCCAGTCGCCGGACTATGTCTTGAGCCGCATTCGCGCGGGCGTTCTCGAACAGGTGACTGTCGATCTGCTCGACGAATTGGAATTGGGCGATCGGCTGCATCGCGAAGGGTTGCCGCATCATGGCTTCAATCTCGCAGACGGCGAGCGGCTCATTCGCATTGATCTCGAAGAGCTCACCAGCAGGTGCGTCACCGTCTATGGTCAAACGGAAGTCACGCACGATCTGATGGCCGAGGCGCCCCGGCGTGGCTTGTCTATTGTCTACGAAGCCAACGATGTCGTCCTTCTTGACCTCGAGAGCGAGACGCCCGGCGTGCGCTATTTGAAAGACGGCGCCGAGCATATCGTGCGGGCGCGGTTTGTTGTGGGTTGCGACGGCTTCCACGGGCCATCGCGTCAAGCCATCGCTAAGACCGGCAAAGCCTATGAGCGCGTCTATCCGTTCGGCTGGTTGGGCCTATTGGCCGACGTGCCGCCCTGCAATGAAGAACTCATATACGCCAACCATGAGCGTGGCTTTGCCCTGGCTTCGATGCGTTCGCCCACGCGCAGCCGCTATTACATCCAAGTTGCTCTGAACGAAAAGCTTGAGGACTGGCCGGACGAACGGATCTGGGACGAGCTCGCGCTGAGGCTTGGCCCTGAAGCGGCGGCGCGCATAACGCGCGGACCATCGATTGAGAAGTCGATCGCGCCGCTTCGATCCTTCGTGTTCGAACCGATGCGTTTCAATAATCTTTTCCTTGCAGGCGACGCCGCCCACATCGTACCGCCGACCGGCGCCAAGGGATTGAACCTCGCCTCCTCGGATGTGGCCTATCTCGCGCGCGGTCTCATTCAATGGTTCAAGAGCGGTCGGCGTTCTGGGATCGATTCCTATTCCGAGACGGCTCTGAAACGCGTTTGGAAATCCGAGCGCTTCTCCTGGTCACTCACCTCACTCATGCATCGCTTTCCTGAAGCAGGCGCCTTTGGCCGCCGCATGCAAGTCGCGGAGCTCGATTACATTGCCGGTTCCCGCGCGGCTCAGACGAGTATCGCTGAAAACTACGTTGGTCTTCCCTTGTAAGTCCGCTGTCCATAATCGCACCTGCGACCGCGCCGCGACTTGCGGACAGCGCCTCTTCCCCCTAGCCCCAACCTGAGGCTCAATAGCGCCCTTCCGCTATAGCCGATAGGAAAGGCCAAAGGGACGTGACGACCAACCCTTTAAAGCAATTGCCAGGCTATCTGCTGCGCCGCGCCTCCGCTGCGACCATGGGAGCTTTGGCAAAGCGGCTTGAGGAAATCGAACTGACGCCCTCGGAGGCGTCAGTGCTTCTCATTATCCGCGAGAACCCCGAAATCATTCAAAGTGAGATCGGACGCATGCTGGGCATCGTCAGCGCGAATATGACACCGCTTGTGGCGCGCCTTGAGGAACGTGAATTCGTCAAGCGCATGCCAATCGATCGGCGTTCATTTGGTTTGAAGACCACCCGACGCGGCGCGCAGGCCGCCGAGCGGGCGTTTGCAGCAATGCAAGAGCAAGAGGCGCTCCTGATCGAGGCCGTGCCGGCCAAACATCGCGCCGCCTTCCTACAGGCGCTCAACGATCTCAACGCCGCGCTTGAAGACTAGCCTTCCCCGCGCCCTAGAGGCGCGGGGAAGAGCTGTCCGGCTTAGAAGTCCGCTGTGAAGCTCAAGGAGAAGCTGCGCGGTCGGGCGTAGATGATCTCAGCGTAGCCCGACGACGTCGTAAGCGAGGACGTGCCGGCCACGGGATAAAGTTCATCCGTCAGATTGTCGCCGCGCAAAGTGATGCGCCACCGACTGGCCTCATTAGCCAGCACCAGCGAACCATTGACCAATGTGACGGCCTCCAATTGGGCGATCTCCGGGGAATTGCCCGCGTCGAAGTATTGTTGGTCTGTGTAACTCACATCGATGCGCGGCGTGAGCGACAGATTGTCTGAGAGCGCGAACTCATAGCCAACTCCCAAGCTCGCCTGCCATTCAGGCGTGAATGGCAGAGTGCTGCTGAGTGTTGCAACCGAAGTCGGCACCACCGGTCCGAAAGGCGGAGGATCGGTAATCGAGTCAAAGCCATCGTCGAGATACCCCAGGCTCGCATCGATGCTTAGCCGTGCGGTCGGCGACCAGGACAATTCAAGCTCGGCGCCATCAATCGTGGCGACGCCCGCGTTGAACAGGAGCGGCACGACGCCCAAGCGATAGGTCATTTGAATGTTGTCGTACTCGGTGCTGAAGACAGCGCCATTGATGCGCAGCCCGGGTGCGGGATTGGATTTGAAGCCTAGTTCGTAGGTCTCCGCGGTTTCCGCATCAAAGCCGATCGGGGCGTTGCCGGGCGGCGCATTGTTGTAGCGCTGATTGAAGCCCCCGCTCTTGAAGCCCTGCGACCAGCTCGCATAGGTCATGAGCGCTTGGTTCCAGCGATACTGGATGCTGGCCGATCCCGTCGTCGAATTGAACGATTGTGTGTAAGGATCGCGCGTGATGAAGAGGCAACCAGTCTGCGTCGGCGGCGCCCCGCCAAAGGGGCACAGTCCCGCCGGCGGGGCCGGCTCCGGCGTTGCGGCGCCGGCTACATTGAACATCGTACCCTGAAGCGACTTTTCTTCGTCAGTGTATCGAACACCTGCCGAAAGCGACAGGTTCTCGGTGAGGTCGAAAGACCATTCTGTGAAAGCCGCCCAGGCTTCGGTGCCAAGCTCGACGCGCTGCGTATCGTAAGACGTGCCGGGATTGCCCAGATAGACAAGCACCCGATCATTTGTCGTCTCATCGAAATAATAGGCGCCGAGGACGCCTTGCACGCGGCCGAGATCAAAACTTGCCTGCAGTTCCTGACTGAATTGTTCGCTCTCGCTGGCGTAGCTCGTGTGCAGGATGAGTAAAGGCGTGTTGTCGGCGTCGCGCGATCCGTCCCACTCGAGCTGACGGCTCGATGTGATGGATTTGAGCGTGATGGCCTCGTTGAGCTCCCACTCGCCCACGAGCGATACGCCGAAATTCTCAAGCGAACTCGACGCGGGGAAAGTGCCGCCATTGGTGAAGGAACCAAGCGCCTGGGCGTTGTTGCCACAACGATCGTCGTCGAGCGGTCCCACCAATACAGGCGGCGGCAGACCATCGAGAATGTTGGGACACCCAGCCGCGATGCTGGCGGCGCCAACGAAGAGCGCCGCTGGGTTCATGGCGCGGAAGACGAACGGTGAACCGTTCTCATCCTCATTGGCGTAATCAACGCGTGCAGTGAGCGTCATATCGGTCGTCGGCGTCCAGCGCAGCGCCGCCTGTCCGGAATAGGTATTCTCATCGCCCAAGTCGACGCCGTCATAAGCGCGCGTCACGTAACCGTCGCGTTGCCGGAAGCCGAGCGAGGCGCGTGCGGCCCAATTCTGCGAGAGGGGAATGTCGAAGGCGGCGAAGCCTTCGTACATATTGTCTTCACCCACGCCCAAACGCAGCGTGTTGCCCGCGCCTTCTCCCGGCGCATTCGTGGTGATCAGGACCGCACCCCCGATCGTGTTGCGCCCAAAGAGCGTGCCTTGAGGACCGCGCAACACCTGAACGCTCGCGATATCGCGGAAATCCATCGCGCCGCCCACCGAGCGGCCCATATACACCTCGTCGATATAGATTCCGACACCCGGATCGACCGCAGGCGTTGCGTCGGTTTGACCAATGCCGCGGATGAAAACTTGCGCTGCCGAATTGTTGCCTGTCAGCGTGCCATAAGAAGTAAATTGAAGGTTGGGCGCGACCTGATCAAGATCCGTGGTCGAAGCAAGACCCCGCTCCTCCAACGCCGCCGCCGTAATCGCGGTGACGGCGATCGGGGTGTCCTGCAAATTCTCGGCGCGGCGGCGCGCAGTCACAACGATCTCGTCGCTGGCTCCACTGGCCTGCGGCTGCGTGTCCTGGGCCAGCGCAGGCGCACCAAACATGCTTGCCCCGACCAGGGCCTGAAGCGCAATCACGGACGCGCGGCTCAACGCCGCCTTTGGCGACCTTCTCATATTCTCCTCCCCTTCACCGCTCTCTCGGAGGAGAGCCTTTTGCTATTCTTTATTGCTATCTTTCATAACAAACGAAATGACGCAATATATTCGCGTCGCTTACGACGAAGTTCAGATTGCCTGTGGCTTGCGCAACGCAATCAATGCTGCGAGTGCGAGCACCGACCCGCCCGCCATCGCCACCGAGACTTGCAGCAGATCGGAGCCTGCCGCGAACATAACGCCCGCTACAACAGGGCCAAGCGCGGCCCCGCCTCGGCCCATGCCGATGACAAAGCCAGTGCCGCCGGCGCGCACTTCAGTCGGCAGATAGCTTGCCATTAGAGCGTAAAGTCCCACCACCGCCGCATTGGTGCAAAAGCCCGCAGCCGCAGCGACGAATGATAATTGCGCCAACGTCTCATAACCCAAACCAAACACGGTGAGCATGCCCGCGGAGGCGACCAACGCGCCAGCGACAAGCCATTTCACGTCGAAGCGCTGACTGAAAAGTCCGAGTACGACGGCCCCAATTGCGCCGCCCACATTGGCCCACACCAGCACGCCGCCCGCCAAAGGAGGCGAGAATCCCATGTCCGCGACGATTTTCGGGATCCATTTGAGAATGTAATAGAACGCCATGATGTGCGCGAAGTACGCAATCGTCAGCAGCGCCAGGAGGCTGCGCCAACGCTTCGAGAAGAGCCCCTCCGCTTTCACTGCCCGCGCCTCGATTTGAGGCAGTGCATCCACTGTCGGATGGCCCATGCGCTTCAGCGTGGAATTGATGCGCTCGAGCGCCCGCTTCGGGCGCGCCTTCGCAAGGTAGGCCACCGATTCCGGCAGCATGAAGAGCACGACGGGCAAAAGCGCCAGCGTGAACCCGGCGCCGAGAAGAAAGACCGCGTGCCAGGAATAATGGTTGAGCATCTGCGAGGCGACAGCGCCGCCGGCGACAGCGCCAATGGGAAAGCCTGCCGCCATGATCGTTACACAAAGGTGGCGACGCTTATCGTTCGAATATTCCGCGACGATCGCGTTGACGGAGGCCAGCATACCGCCAATGCCCAATCCCGTCGCCAACCGATAAGCCGACAATGAGACGACATCATGGGCGAAGGCTGCCGCAATCATGCCCGCGGCCATGATGAGCAAGCACAAGATGATGATGGGTCGTCGCCCGATACGATCGGCCAGTCCGCCAATCAGCACGGAGCCCAACGCCATGCCGATCAATTCCATGGATAGGACCAAACCGAGCGCCGCCCGATCGACACCCCAATCCGCGGCGATCCCTGGAGACGCAAAGCTTATCGACAAGACGTCGAAGCCATCCACCGCGTTCAACAGAACGCAAATGACCACGGCCGCGATCTGAAATGCGCCCATGCGCTCTTCGGCGATGATCTCGCTCGGATCGCGGTTCATGCTTTCCTCTCCCCTCTCGTGCGCATGCCGTCTTTGCGCGGCTCCACGCTGCCTGCTCAACGCGCTATCGTGGACCCTCCAACGACATCAATGCATCAAGCACGCTTATGCCCTGCCCCCGCGGATGGACCACGACGGGATTGAGATCGATCTCGGCGATACGCGGCTCTTGCAGCATCAACGCGCCAAGCCGCACGGCGAGCGCCGCCAAGTCCTCAATCGCGGCCGGCGGAGCGCCGCGGAAGCCCGTGAGCAGAGGCGCCGCGCGTAACTTCAATATCTCGGAGACGAATTCGCCATCCGAGAGATCGGGCGCCAGCACCCGGAAATCGCGAAGCGCTTCGGCCTGTACGCCGCCGAAGCCAATCAACAGCACCGGCCCCCACGCAGGATCGCGCCTGGCGCCCAGAATCATCTCAATGCCGCGCGCGCCCATGCGCTCCACCAGCACGCCATCAAGTTTGATGGAGGCATCGTAGGCCTTGACGTTGGCGAGGATACTCTCCCACGCAGCCACAGCCTCGGCGCGCGAGGCGATATTGAGCGTGACGCCCCCCGCATCGCTCTTGTGCGAGAGCGCCGATGACTGCGCCTTGAACACGACGGGAAAGCCAAGCGCCTCGGCGGCGTCCGCCGCCGCTTCGGCGCTTGTCGCGAGACGGCCCTCCGGGCAAGGCAGTCTGATTGCGCGAAGTATTGCCTTGCTTTGGTGTTCGGCGATGACGCCGCTGCGGGCGGGTAGATTGATGGCGATAGATTTTGCGGGTTCGCCAGCGCGCACCGT
Source organism: Vitreimonas sp. (assembly GCF_036392335.1). Classification (NCBI taxonomy): domain Bacteria; kingdom Pseudomonadati; phylum Pseudomonadota; class Alphaproteobacteria; order Hyphomonadales; family Hyphomonadaceae; genus Vitreimonas; species Vitreimonas sp. The sequence goes on along the minus strand of NZ_DASVYD010000057.1, from coordinate 10,578 downwards.
CGGCTTTTGCACAGCAAGACGCGCCAGTGCCCGGATCGCGCGCTCGGCGCTCGGCAGAGCGCTCGCGCCCAGTGCGCGCAGGCGGGCCAAATAATGCGCTGGCGCAGGCGCGCCATCATCAAGGCCAGAATAGATAATTGGCTTTGTAGGCTTGGATCGCTCAAGCGCGTCTATGATGGCTGGCAGTTTGAGGTCACAGGTCGGCGTGTCGGTCTGGATGATGCCAAGAACGATGGCGCCGATGCGATCATCGCCACATAGGGCGGCGATAGCGCGGCCATAGAGGCCGGGATCAACCAAGGCCTGCGCCGTCAAATCAACAGGATTACTGACGGGGACAAAGCCAGGCAGCGCCGCGCGCAACGCCGGGGCATCCGCGTCGCTGAGCGCCGGCAAAGAGAGGCCAACGCTTTCCGCCAAGTCCAGAGAAAGCGCCTTGAACGCGCCAGATTCGGTCAAAATCGCAACGCCAGACGACCTGAGCGAAGGCCCTCGCACAACGATCTCGATGAGGTCCGATAATTCCTCTACGGTCTCTGCGACGATGATGCCGGCGCGCTCAGTCAAGGCGCGCATGACGCTATAATCGCCAGCCATGGCGCCTGTATGTGTGGCCGCTGAAAGACGTGCGGCGGCGCTGCGTCCAGGGTGAAGCAGCACAATGGATTTGCCCGCGGCGCGCGCGGCGCGCGCAAGTTCGAGAAAGCGCGGCGGATCGCGGAATTGCTCGACGATCATCCCAATCACGTCGGCGCGCCCGTGCTCCAGGACATAGGAAAGGTAGTCTTCAACGCCGCTCGATGCTTCGTTGCCGGTGGAAACAGACAGAGTGACGCCAACGTCCTTCGCCGCCAGATTGGCGCACAGGACCGCCGCCATCGCGCCGCTTTGCGAAACCAAAGCCGCGCATCGCCCCTCTTTCAGCTGCGCCGCGGGTGTCTGCACGAAGGTGAGTGCAACCCCAGCCACATTGTTGACGAAACCCAGGCAATTAGGGCCAAGAAGCGCCATCCCAGCATCGTCAGCAGTCGTCGCAAGCGACTTTTGCTCGCTGAAGCCCTCCGCGCCGCCTTCGGCAAAACCCGCCGAGAAAATGACGGCGCCGCCAACACGTTTGCGCGCCAGCGCCTCCACCGCCTCCAGAACGCCAGCTTTGGGGATAGCCAATACAGCTGCATCCACCCCGTCGGGCAGCTCATCAATGGAGCCGATACAGAGACGGCCGCCAATCTCGGCGCGTTTGGGGTTTATGAGATAGATCTCACCCTCGAAACCACCGCGCACGAGATTGTCCAAAACGCTTGCGCCCAACGCGCCGGGAGACGCCGACGCGCCCACGATCGCCACCGATCGCGGCGACAGCAGCCGATCCAGATTCAAGCTCACCGGGCCCTTACGCATCTTTGGACTCAGGTGCGCTTCTTATCATAGGCGCCGAGACCCGGTTTATAGGTCTTATCATCTATGAATTGCTTGATGCCTTCCTTTCGACCATGGTCGTCGAAGGAATTGGCCGCCTCTTGCGCGCGCACCAGATAATCTTCGGCGTTGTCGTACGTCATCTCGCCAACGCGGCGCATGGCGTCCTTGGCCGCCTTGAGCGCCACGGGATTCTTTTGAGAAAGCACCTTGGCCACTTCCTCGACGCGCGCGCGCAACCGCTCGCCCGGATGGGCTTCGTTGACGAGCCCCCACTCGACGGCCGTCCGGCCATCGATGTTTTCCCCCATCAAGGCGTGATACATCGCGCGGCGAAAAGGCATGAGCTCCCGCGCCACCTTGGTCGCGCCGCCGCCCGGCAAGATACCCCAATTGATCTCGGAGAGACCAAATTGCGCATCATCTGCCGCAAAGGCTAAGTCGCATGCAAACAAAGGCCCATAGCCGCCGCCGAAGCACCAGCCATTGACCATCGCAATCGTCGGCTTTTGATACCAACGAAGTCGACGCCACCAACCATAGGCTTCGCGCTGCGCCTGGCGCACCGCACCCAGTCCGCCAGCTTCGGTCTCTCGGAAATATTCCTTGAGATCCATCCCCGCCGACCACGCAGCCCCTTCGCCTGTAAGCACAAGCACCTGCACATCATCGCGAAACTCAAGCTCATCGAGCACGCGCATCATCTGGCGATTAAGCTTGGGGCTCATGCAATTGCGTTTTTCCGGGCGATTGAACCGAACCCAGGCGATACCCTCGACGACATCGAAAGCCACCGTATCGACCTCTGCGCGTTCGCTGGGTTGCGCCGCGCTCGGTTTGGCGCGAGCCGATTTGCTCGTCATGCGTAAAATCCTCTATTTCTTAGATAGGAAATTGCCCACTCTGCGTCTCGATCGTGATCCAACGCAGTTCAGTGAATTGATCGATGCCCGCTTTGCCGCCGAAGCGGCCGTAACCCGAGGCGCCTACGCCGCCAAACGGCATCTGCGCCTCGTCATGCACCGTGGGTCCATTGACGTGGCAGATGCCGGAACGAATTTGGCGCGCGATACGCAAGCCCCGCGCGATATCGCGCGTAAATACGGATGCCGAGAGGCCATAGGCGCTGTCGTTGGCCAGGGCTACGGCGTGCGCCTCATCGCGCGCGCGGATGATGGCCACAATCGGCCCAAAACTTTCGTCGCTGTAGATCTTCATGCTCTTGTCGACGTGATCGACGACGCTGGCTGGCATCAGCACCGTCTCGGCCTCCCCACCGGCCACAATGCTGCCGCCCTTTGCGCGCGCGTCAGCGATCAACTCGTTGACATGTCGCACCGTGCGTTGATCAACCACTGCGCCCAGCGGTGTCTTGCCCTCGCGCGGATCGCCGACCGCAAGCGATTTTGCCTTGGCCCCAAACCGCTCCACGAACGCGTCGGCGATCGCGTCGACAACGATAATGCGCTCGGTCGACATGCAGATTTGGCCTTGATTCATGAAGGCGCCGAAGGCGGCGGCTTTCACCGCTTCGTCAAGATCGGCGTCCTCCAACACCAAAAGCGGCGCCTTGCCGCCGAGTTCCAGCAGGCATGGCTTCAGTTGCTCGGCGGCCTTGCGCGCGATAATGCGGCCGACGGCAGTCGAGCCGGTGAAATTGATCCGCCTTACGGCCGGGTGATCGATGAGGGCGCCCACGATCTCGCCTGCGTCCTTCGGCGCGTTGGTGACGACATTGACCACGCCTTCCGGAAAGCCAGCTTCGCCAAACGCCTCCACAATCAATTCATGCGTCCGCGGACACGTCTCGGACGCCTTCAAAATTACGGCATTGCCGCACGCGAGCGGCACCGCGATCGCACGGACGCCCAGAATGATGGGCGCATTCCAAGGGGCGATCCCTAGGATGACCCCGACCGGCTCCCTAAGCGCCATCGCCAGGCAGCCCGGCTTGTCGGACGGAATGACTTCACCCGCAATCTGCGTTGTGATGGAAGCCGCTTCGCGCACCATGGACGCGGCCAGCATGAGATTGAAGCGCGCCCACCCCTCGGTTGCGCCGATCTCGTCCATCATCGCGCGAACAAAATCTTCAGCCCGCGCTTCCAGAGCCGCCGCAGCTTTCATCAAGCAGGCGCGCCGCACGTTCGGACCTGTCGCGGCCCATACCGCCGAGGCGGCTTCCGCCCGTTCTGCAACAGAGATCGCTTCAACGACGCTCATCGCCCGGGCGGTGCTCGCAACGTTCTGAGTCAGCGGATTAAGGCGTTGGAATTCCACGCGCAGCCTCCCTGGTTCTTATGCTTATTGCCTTCCGCCATAGCGGAGGTTATTGCTATATTCAATAGCTTTTTCGGATTGGCTGCATGGTGCATTGCGAAATAGCGGCGCCGCCATGCTCATCCTGGAATGCACATAAGCCGGGAGGAAGATTTATGACACGCCGATCACCGCCGTTTCGCGCAGACCATGTGGGCAGCTTGCTTCGTCCCCCTTCTTTGCTCGCCGCCCGGAAGAAGACCGCCGAAGGCGCCATGACTCTCGCGGAATTGCGCGAGATCGAAGATGTTGAGATCAAGCGCGTGATTGCGGCGCAGGAGGCGATCGGCCTTCGCGCCGTGACAGACGGCGAGCTCCGGCGCGCCTACTTCCACCTCGACTTTCTCGAACGTCTCGACGGCGTGAGCGTCGAAGGCGCGATCGCCGCCAATTCCGATGCGGAGAAAACCGTGCACTTCACGCCGCCGCGCTTGAGCGTCACAGGGCGCCTCAGACATGCGCGGGACATTCAGGTGGAGGATTTCAAGTTCCTCAAAGCGCATGTCGCCCATACGCCCAAAATCACGATCCCCTCACCTACCATGGTGCATTTCCGCGGTGGTCGCGCAGCGATCGACATTCATTCCTATCCCGATCTCGATCTTTTCTTTGAAGACCTCGCCCAATGCTATCGCGACGAGATCGCCGCCCTCTACGCAGCGGGCTGTCGATACATGCAGTTGGACGATACTAATCTCGCCTATCTGTGCGATCCGAAGATGCGCCAAGGTGCGCGCGAACGCGGCGATGATCCCGATCAATTGCCGCGCACCTATGCCGCGCTGATCAATGCGGCGCTGCGCGACAAACCCAGCGATCTATGCGTCTGCGTGCACCTCTGCCGCGGCAATTTTCGCAGCGCCTGGTTCGCGGAGGGTGGCTACGAGCCCGTCGCCGAGATCCTCTTCAACGAGATGAATGTCGACGGGTATTTTCTTGAGTACGACGATGAACGCTCTGGCGACTTCTCGCCCTTGCGGTTCCTTCCCAAGCACAAGATCGCCGTGCTAGGCCTCGTCACCTCGAAGCGGGCGGCGCTTGAACCGCAGACAGAACTGCTCGCGCGGATCGACGAGGCCGCGCGCTATGCGCCGCTGGAAAACCTTTGCCTCAGCCCGCAATGCGGCTTCTCCAGCACAGAGCACGGCAATGACATTACAGAGGCCGAGCAATGGAAGAAACTCGCACTCGTCGCCGACACGGCGCGCCGGGTTTGGGGCGAACCATGAACCCGCCCTTGCAGTAAGGGAGGCTGCGCCCCGGCGTACGCACCTTCCCGGTGGCGGCCTTTACGGCTTGACCGCCGTAAACAGGGTGGCGGCTGTCTGTTGATCGGCGAAACCGGTCGCCTATCCCCTCCGCTCTGTCGATCTTTGATTGCTCCTCAGCGCGCGCGGGGCGCCCCCTACGCGCCGCGATCATGGGGAGAAACATCACAATGGGCGCAGCATCGACACGCCGGACGCTCTTGAAGCAAGCGGCCGCCCTAGGCGCTGCGCTCGCTTTCGGTCAAAGCTGCGCGCACGCGCCGTCGGGACCCCGTACCGAACGGCGCGACCTCTACCCTCAGGGCGTGGCTTCCGGCGATCCTGCGCCGGACAGCATCATCTTGTGGACGCGCCGTGAGCCGGATGAAGGCGTGAGCGCACACCGCCTTGTCGTCGAGATTGCGAGCGATGAGGCGTTCTCCCGCGTGGTCGCCCGTGGCGATGTGGAGGTGAACGCGGCGACCGACTGGACCTGCCGCTTCCTTGCCGCGGGTCTGCGGCCCGCGCGTGAATATTGGTATCGCTTTGTCGACGAGGCGGGAAACATGAGCCGCGTCGGCCGCACGCTCACCGCGCCAGCGGAGCATGACGATCGCCCGGTGCGCTTCGCGTTCGTGAGTTGCCAGGACCCGACCATCGGCGCCCTCAATGCCTACAGGCGAATGATCTACGAAGACGTGCGCCGTCCGCGCGCCGAGCAGCTCGGATTCGTGCTGCATTTGGGCGACTTCATTTATGAAATTGTTAAATACCCAGAAGACGCACCCGACGGACGAGATCGCGGCCGTCGCCTGCGCGCGCTCTTCCGGTACCCGAACGGCAAGAAGGTGCGCAACTTCCACTTCCCGACCGATCTTGGCGATTATCGGACCATCTATCGCGCCTATCTCACCGATCCCGATCTACAGGATGCGCGCGCACGCTGGCCGTTCGTGCCTGTGTGGGACAATCATGAATTTTCGTGGAACGGCTTCCAAAGCCAGTGGCAAATCTTCAACGATCCGCCGGAGCCGGCGCAAACGTTGAAGGTCGCTGCAAGCCAAGCCTGGTACGAATACCAGCCGGCGCGCGTCGCCAAACCAGGGGTCGGCGATGCGTTCGAGGCGCCCGCCGTGACGGATACGCCGCCATCAGACTTTGACGCGCGCGGCCTCAGTCGCGAACCCAACAATCTCACCGCGATCCAGGCGCTACGAATTCACCGCGCATTTCGTTTCGGCAAGAACGCCGAACTGATCCTCACCGACAACCGTTCCTATAAGGCGGGACCAAACCCGCAAAACACTTGGTTCGAAGCGAGCTTGCCGCCCAACATGTTGCCCGAAACGGCGCTCGACATCATTGACCAGGGACGCGAGTACAATGGCGGCGCGCCCCCAGCGACCATACGCTTCGGCGCCGAGGAAATTCCGAACGAGTGTATCAACGCCACGCCAGATGCGTATCTGGGCCTCGATCAAATCGCGTGGTTCAAGGATCGCCTGCGCGCCTCGTCCGCGCCCTGGAAGATATGGGGTCACTCCTTGGGCACGCTCACTTTCCGAGCCGACCCACAGAACCTTCCTGCGCCGCTCAACGAGCGTTGGCCCGATGACGGGTACGCCGTGTTCAACGCGGGATATGCTGTCGAGCACGGCGAAATCTTCGACATGGTCCGCCAAGAAGGCATCACCGGCTTTACGGTCGTCGCCGGCGACAAGCATTCGTTTTGGGCAGGCTATCCCTGCAAGACCTTGCCGCCACGCCCGTTCGACCCCGTCGGCGTGGAATTCATCACCGGCTCGATCACGGCCCAGGGTCACGCCGAAGTGGTGGCGAATGGCATGCGCTCGGATCACCCCTACCGCGCGCTCTACATCCGTGACATGCCCGATGGCGCGAAGCAGTGCGCGACCAACATGACGATATTGCACGGCGTGCGCTCGTCACTCACGCTTCAGGAGACTGGCGATGTTGCCGCCGCCCGCGCTGTGCGAAATCCCGACGTCTCACCAAACCTCACATTCGCCGATTACGGCGGATACGGCTACGCCACAGTGCGCGCTTCGCCGGATGAGTTGGAGACGGAGTTCGTCTGCATTCCGCCGCCCTTTGAGCGCGCCGAGACAGAAGACGGCGGCCCGCTGCGCTACCGCGTCGTGCACCGCGTCGCGCGCTGGGCGCGAGGCGAGCGGCCTGCGTTGCGGCAAGAGGTGGTTGAGGGGGACGTAGAGCTTTCGATTTGAACTTCGATACTGGACGCAGGCGAAGTTGGGCTAGCTGCCTCGCCTGCGCCGTCGACCGAAGAATCCCAAAAGGCGACATTGCCTCCGTGCTGCGAGGCAAGCCTCAATATGTGTAGGTGAGATCCACGCCCCACATACGCGGCTCGGTGATGCCCACAAAAGGCGTGCCGAGGCTGGCGGCCGTAATGTTGTTGATGCCCGTCACATATTGCTCGTCGAACAGATTGTTGACGAAGAGGCCAAGCTGAATCCGTTCGCTCTGATCGCGCCAATAGGCGCGGAAATCGGTGCGGTTCTGTGCTTCGCTCGGGTCGAACATTGGGTTCGGACTGCAATTGCCTTGCGCGATCGAGTCGTCATTGCAGCGCCCTTCGCCGCGATAGGCGTGCACCAACGACAGATCGAGCGTGCCGGCGTTCGCAAAGTCGAATTGATACGACACCCCGCCCGACCATGACCAATAGGGCTCGCCCGTCGGCTGGCCCGACAGATCGTCGCCGCCGCCGGTGACCTTGTTCTTGAACGTCGCGTCGATGTATTGGGCGTTGACGAAGAGGTTGAACGCCTCGGTGGGCGACCAATTCAATTGCGCATCGAGCCCCCATGCCTCATCGTCGCTCGTGGTCGTCACATATTGCTGGATTGTGCCGACGGTCTCCAGACTGATCGATTGCTTGCCTTCGTAGAGATAGCTGAAGGCAGAGAGGTTGAAGATCAGGCCGTTGTCGAATTCGGACTTCACGCCGATCTCGATATTGTCGACGTCCTCATTGTCGAACCGCGAGCCAGGCTGGACGCTGTTGAAGCCGCCGGCCTTGTAGCCCCGCGCATAGGACGCAAACACCATCACATCGTCGCTGATGCGATAATCCGCCACGAAGCGTGGGCTCACATTCTCCCACTCGTCCGACAGTTCGCACGTCACCCCCTCCGCGACGGTGACGCCATTATCGCAAGCGACGCCGGCGAAGCCATTCATGTCGAAGACGACATCGAATTGGAACGCGTCGGCGGTCGCCTGGTCGATGACCGCCAGATCCACGAGCGCCGCCAGTGTGGCGTCAAGTTCGGGCGCGACGCGCGGATTGTTCAGCCATGCGAAGGTCTTCTCATCGCGCGTGTAACGCAGGCCGAAGGTCAGATTGAGCCGATCAGTGGCGTGCCAAATCACGTCCGCGAACGCGGCGGTGGCGCCGAACTCGCCGCGATTGATCATATCCTCGCTCCAGCCCAGCCCCATCACCGTCGCCGGCACGCCAAAGAAGATCAGCGCGTCTTCGAGGTCTTGGAATGGCGTGATGCCAACGGCATTGGCCAACGTATTGTTGATGCTGCTCGTGTTCGCGAACGTGTCGCTGCGCTGGCGCGCGGTTTCATCATAGTACGACACGCCGGCGATCCAATCGATCGCCTCCGTCCCGCCCGCCAAGCGGAATTCCTGGTAGAAGGAATCGTTGTCTTCGCGATTGTTGGTGTCGAAATAGAGATCGATGCGATTTGTGCCGTCCTCGTCTTCGCGGTTCTCGGTTTCGAAATGGCGCGCCGAGGTCAGCGATGTGAACGTCATGTCCCCAAATTCGTGGGTGATGTTCAAAGTCACTTCGTCCAGCTCGCGCGTTTCGTGATTGTCGATCGCGTCGTTGAAAATCGTGCTGGTGAACGGATTTGTGTAGGCGTTGGGATCGGCGGGCACGGGCGGCAAGCCGGGGCCTGACACATCGACGATGCCAATCGCCGGGCGCGCGTCCTGATCGACGTCATCGTGCGTGTAGGACAACGTCGCCTGCGTCGCCGGCGAGATCTCCCAACGGAGCGCGCCGCGCACAGCCCAATTTTCCTCGCGATCATAATCCTCGCCGGTGACGCCGTCGGTCAGCCACCCGTCGCGCTGATTGACCACGCCGTTCAGGCGCAGCGCCAAGCTCTCGCCGAGCGGCAGATTGATCAGGCCCTCGAGACGGCGCTTTTCATACTCGCCGAAGCGTACGCCCAGGCGTGCTTCGAATTCATCGCTGGGCTGGTTGGTCGTGATCGACACCGCGCCAGCCGCGCTGTTGCGGCCAAACAGCGTGCCCTGCGGCCCCTTCAACACTTCGATGCGCGCCACGTCGGAAAACGCGAGCAATCCGGCCCCGGAGCGCGCCGCATACACGCCGTCGACATAGACGCCGACGGCCGGATCAGTGCCGACGCCGAAATCGGAGGTCGTCACGCCGCGAATGGAATAGCGCGCTTGCGTGGGGCTGCTATTGGACACCGCCAGGCCCGGCACGAACGCCGACATATCGCCGATATCGTCGGCCGCGAGCTGATCGATCGTCTCCGCCGTCACCACTTGCAGCGTGATCGGCACATCCTGCAGCGCCTGCTCGCGCCGCTGCGCGGTCACGACGATCTCTTCCGACGCGTCTTGCGCATACGCCAAGCCCGTGGGCGCCGCGGCGACGGCTGCGCCAGCCAGCAGAACAAGCTTCAGATAATTGGTGCTCACGATGGACCCCCGCCCGGCGTTAATCCCCCCGTGGCTGCCGGTCCGGCGTCGGCCGCCATGAGCGACGCTGAAATAGCGCGCGCTACAAATGATGAAACGGAATATTTTTCTGTTTGGCAAGCGTGACGGTCGCGCTAGGTTCGATTATCTGGCTGCCGTAGGGATTTTGGCGCATCTCGCCCAGCGTTGTGCGCCCGCTGGTTTGAGATCGGAATTGGAGAAGTCGTGACGCAACGCCCGACGCAGGACGCGACCTCCCTGGAGCGCCGCACCTCGCCGACGCAGAAACGCGCGCGCGAGCGGATCCAACGCATCCTGGAGGCCACCGCGCATCTGCTGGCCAACACGCCTCTGGAAAGCATCACCACAAGCACGATCGCGGCCGAAGCTGGCGTACCGGTGAGCTCGATCTATCGCTACTTCCCCAACGTCCAAGCCATCTACAAGGAGATGTTTGAAGGCCTGGTGAGCCAGCTGCATCTCAAAGTGGCCGCGATATCAGACGACACCAAACGCTGGCCGTCCTGGCGGGCGCGCCACCGAGAAGTGATGCGCGCCATGCGCGCGGTAATGGGCGAAAATCCGGCCTATCCGCCGCTCTTCTACCTGATGGCCTCCACGCGGGAATTGCGCGCGCTGAAGGACAACGCCAACGCCCAAATCGCGGCGCATCTGGCCGCGCGCTGGGCGCGCGGCGAAGATGGCTTTCACGGCGGCGATCCGCTCATCGTCGCGCGCATGGCCACGGAAATCTTCACCGCCTTCGAAGTGCTCGCCAGCGGCGGCGACGCCGACCTCGCTGAAAAGCTCTTCGCCGAGACATCGCTGGCGCTCGAGAGCTATCTCAGCCTTTACC
>NZ_DASVYD010000056.1:0-22739 GCF_036392335.1 Vitreimonas sp. | reverse complement strand
TCTCCAAGACCTATGCCTCCGGTTACGAGGCTCTGAAAAACGTCAGCCTAGAGATCCGCCGCGGCGAGATTTTCGCCCTGCTCGGGCCGAACGGCGCCGGCAAGACGACTCTGATCTCGATCATTTGCGGCATCGTCAATCCGTCGAGTGGAACCATCGTCGCCGACGGCCACGACATTGTTCGCGATTTTAAGCCGGCGCGGAAAAAGATCGGCCTGGTGCCGCAAGAGCTGCACACCGATGCGTTCGAGCGCGTGATCGACACCGTGAATTTTAGTCGCGGCCTGTTCGGCTATGGGCCAAACCCAGCCTATATCGAAAAAGTGCTGCGCGACCTTTCGCTTTGGGAAAAGCGCAATGCCAAGATCATGGAGCTCTCCGGCGGCATGAAGCGCCGCGTGATGATCGCCAAAGCGCTGAGCCACGAGCCGAAGATTCTGTTCCTCGATGAGCCCACAGCGGGCGTGGACGTCGAACTGCGGCGCGACATGTGGGAAATGGTGCGCGGCCTGCGCGCCAATGGCGTCACCATCATCCTGACGACGCACTACATCGAAGAGGCCGAGGAAATGGCCGACCGCGTCGGTGTGATCTCCAAGGGCGAATTGATCCTCGTCGAGGAGAAGAACGCCTTGATGCGCAAGCTCGGCAAAAAGCAGCTGACGCTCGATTTGCAGGCCCCGCTCGCCGCCGTGCCGGAAGGCCTGAACGGCTATCAGATTGAACTCGCCGGCGAAGGCCGCCAGCTGATCTATTCGTTCGACGCCAATGCCGAGGACACCGGCATCCCGGGCCTTCTCCGTCGTCTCAACGAGCTTGGCGTCGATTTCAAAGACCTCCACACCGAACAATCCTCGCTCGAGGACATCTTCGTTAGCCTGGTGCACAGCCGATGAATTTCTACGGTGTCCAAGCGATCTATCGCTTCGAAATGGCGCGCTGGTTTCGCACCATCGGCCAGAGCCTGTTCTCGCCGGTGCTCTCCACTTCGCTCTATTTCATCGTCTTCGGCTCGGCCATTGGCTCGCGTATGATGGAGATCGACGGCATCTCGTACGGCGCCTTCATCGTGCCGGGCCTCATCATGCTCTCGATCCTGACCGAAAGCGTCTCCAACGCCTCGTTCGGCATCTACATGCCGCGCTGGGCGGGGACGATTTATGAGCTGCTCTCCGCGCCCGTCTCCGCGCTCGAAGCGGTGATGGGCTATGTCGGCGCCGCCGCGACCAAATCCATCATCATCGGCCTCGTCATCCTCGCCACTGCGCGGCTCTTCGTCGCCTACGAAGTGCAGAACCCGGCGATGATGTTGCTCTTCCTGGTGTTGACGTCGCTCTCGTTCTGCCTGTTCGGCTTCATCCTTGGTGTGATCGCCGATGGCTTCGAGAAGCTGCAGATCGTGCCGATGCTGATCATCACGCCGCTGACGTTCCTCGGCGGCACGTTCTACTCGATCAACATGCTGCCCGAACTCTGGCAGCAGATCGCGTTGTTCAATCCGGTCGTCTATCTGATCAGCGGCTTCCGCTGGAGCTTCTTCGGCGTCTCCGACGTCGATATTTGGATCAGCCTTGCCGCCATCAGCGTGTTCCTGATCGCGTGCTTCAGCGCGGTCTGGTGGATTTTCAAAACCGGCTATCGGCTCAAGGCTTGATCTGGCGCAACATCGCTCCTTTCGTGGCCTTTTATCTAGGCGCGAAAGGAGAGGATGATGATGCTGTCCAAGATCTTGGTCGGAATCGACCACTCGCCGCGGTCGGACAAGGCGCTGCGCAGAGCCAACGAATTGGCGCTGTTCCACGATGCCAAACTGGTGCTCGATTACGTTATTGACGTGGGTACGGCGCAAAGACTGCGCGGTCTGATCGAGCGCGTCGCCATCGAGGAGGCGGATGCGCGCGCGAAGGAAGTGCTCGGCGACACGGCTGCGCCTATTGAGGTGCGCGCAAGCGGCGGCCGTCCGTACGAAGCATTGCGCGACGCGGCGACGGAGCTGGGCGCCGGCCTGATCGTGCTCGGCGTTCATCGGCGCGAAGGCTCCTTCGGCGGCTCGACCGCGCGGCGATTGATCAACGTGGCGCCCACGCCAGTGCTTGTCGTCACCGATGACGTCGCGGGGATGTACGAGAACGTGTTGGTTGGGTTCGATCGCAGTCCGGCCTCATACCGAGCTCTGAGATATGCGCGCGAACTCGCGCCAACTGCGCGGATCACCGTGCTCACCGCCTGCATGATTCCGTTCAGCGCGCGCAAACAGGAGGCGACGCTCGTCAAGCAGTTCGAGGATGAGACGCGCGTGCGGGTCAAGGAGGCGCTGGGCGAGGAACTCGCCAATGTCGAGTTGGTCGTTCGCGCCGGCGAGGCGTTTGGCGTAATCCGTCAGGCGGTCGATGAGCGTAAGCCGGACCTGCTGGCGCTGGGCACGTCGATGTCGGAGGCCTACCGCTTCGTGTTCGGCGGCGGCATCGTCGATTTGGTCGCGGCCGACCCGCCGTGCGACTTATTGGTGACGAAAGTCTAATGCATCGTTAGCGATGCATCGTTGACGATGTAATCCGACCAAGCTATACGAGGCGCATGAGCAAAGCGCGCGCGCCTCGTTTTCTGTACTTGCTTGCCCGCGCCGCCCGCGCGGCGCAAATGATCGGCGATTCTGGTCTCGCCGACATCGGGCTCACCTCGGCGCAATCGGGCGTGCTCTTCCTCATCCCGAATGAGGGCGGGGCGAGCGTCAGCGCCGTCAGCGAAGGCTTGGGGCTCGCGCAGAGCGCTGCTTCGGTGCTGGTGCAGCGCCTCGAACAAGCCGGCCTGATCGAACGCCAGACCGATCCGAATGACCGCCGCGCCGTGCTGCTCACGCTCACCGCCCGTGGCCGCGCGCTGCGCGCCAAAGCCATTGAGCGCGCCCAGCGCATGAATTCCGCCGCCTCGCGCGGCTTCAGCAGCGAAGAGCAGGCCATCATCGCCCGCTGGCTGCAACACATGATCGATCTAAAGGAGGAAGCCCGTGAGTGAGATTCTGCTGAAGCGCGACGGGGCCGTGCTCGAAATCCGCTTCAACCGCCCCGCCAAAAAAAACGCCATCACGAACGAGATGTACGGCGTGATGGCCGACGCGATCAGCGCGGCCGAGGCCGACGCCGACGTGCGCGTCATCTTGTTCACGGCCGAAGGCGACTTCTTCTCCGCCGGCAATGATTTGATGGATTTCGCCGCGCAATCCTCTGGCGCATTCTCCGGTCCGCGCCATGTCGGGCGCTTCCTCGAAACCATGCTGCATGCGCAGAAGCCGATCGTCGCGGCGGTGACGGGGCATGGCGTCGGCGTCGGCACAACCATGCTGCTGCATTGCGATCTGGTCTATATCGCCGAGACCGCCAAACTGACCACGCCGTTCATTGATCTGGGCCTGGTGCCAGAGAACGCCTCCAGCATGACGATCGTGGATCGCTTGGGCCATGCGCGTGCGTTTGCGATGTTGGGACTGGGCGAGCCGCTGTTCGGCAAGGACGCCGCCGCGTTTGGCTTGGCCAACGCCGCCTTGCCGATCGCGGACGTCGAGCCCAAGGCGCGCGCCGCGGCGCACGTGTTGGCGAAAAAGCCCGCCGAGGCCCTGCGTCTCACCAAGGGGCTGATGCGCGATCGCGAAGCCTTGCTCGCGCGTCTGCGCCACGAAGGTGAGATCTTTGCCGAACGCCTCAAATCGCCGGAAGCGGCGGCGGCCTTCGCCGCGTTCTTCGGGCGCAAGTGACGCGCGGGGCCGTGCAGCCGCGGCCTCAGCGCCGCCGCGCCGCGATCCACGCTTCCACCGCCGGCATGCGCTCCGCCACGGTTTGCGCCCGCAGACGGATTTGCGCCTGGGCAGCCGCGATAGTGGGGCGCGCGCCTTCGGGGAAGTTCGCCGCGTAACGCTCCAATTCCTCGGCCATGGCCGGATCGGAACTCGCGCCGGCAATGCCCGCTGGGAATTCCAGGCGCTGTAGCGGGTCGAGATAGCCTTCGACGGTCGTGCGATTGGCGACCAGGAAATCCCAGGTCAGGCGCGGATGCGCCGCCGCGACAGAGGCGATCACCTGCGTCCGCAATTGGCGTGGGATGTCGTTGCCTAATGTCATCTGCAGCGTACGCCGCGCGAGCGTCTCATCGTAAGCGGCCGCCAATTGACGCCACAGCCGGCGTTGCTCGACGAAATCCGACGCGGCCCGCGCCTGGCCCAGCAGCGCTTCATAGTCCGCATGCGTCGCATGTTCTGCATACACGCTCAGCACGGCGTTGCGGATGCCGGCGGGAATGGCTTCGCCGCTGCGCACGCGCCGGCGCGCTTCTGTGATCACCGCCTCATCTCCAAGGCTGCCGAGGGCGGCGATCAACGACGCGCGCATTTGCGAATCATTGGAGGTTTCGCCCACGCGGGCGGTCCAGCCGGCGCGTTCGAAATAGGGACGCAATGTCCGAACGCCGTAGGCCTTCACGGCGGCGTCGCTCGGGCGGCCCTCGGCATAGGCTGCGAGCGCTTGCATTGAGCCGATCGTGTCGATGACGATGATTGGATTGGCGTCGGCCGGGATAACGTTGACCAGTTCGAGATAATCGGTGAATGGCGCGTCGCCGCTACGGCCGAAGGCCCAATAATCGAGCAAGAGGCCGAGCTGATCGGCATCGTCAAGCGTGGCGAAGCGTTGCGTCAGGCGCGCAAAATTGGCGCGATCGTAGAGCACGCGGAAGAAGCCGCTTTGGCCTGCGTTGACGAGATAGGGTGTGCACGCGGGCGCGAATGCGGCGGACTGCGATTCACCCGACATAACCAGCCGCACCGCGTCGTTGTCGAGGCGACGGGCGACAATCGGGATGCTCCAACGCTCGCTCGTGCGGGACGCGTCGTCCATTGCGAACCGGCGCTGCGCGAGTTGCAGCGTGGCGCCGCGGGTCGCGCGACAATCAGGCGCCGAAACCATCAATACTGGAAATCCCGGTTGCGTGGTAAAGCTGCGCGCAATCTCCAGCACCGGTTGGCCCGAGGCCGCTTGCACCGCCGTCCACAAATCCTCGGTGCGGGCGTTTCCATAAAGCCGGCCGTTCAGATAATTGCGCACGCCAGTGCGGAAATCCTCTTCGCCCACATACGCTTCGAGCATGCGGATGACGGCGAGGCCCTTCTCATAGGTGATGGTGTCGAAAGCGAGGTTCGCCTCGTCGAGCGTGTTGACGGTTTGCACGACCGGGTGCGTGCCCTGGCGAGCGTCCAAAGCCATCGCTGTCGATGTGCCGTCGATCATCTGCGCAAGCCACGGATTCCAATCCGGGTGTACGGCCTCGGTCGCCTTCGCCGCCATCCATGAGGCGAAGCCTTCGTTGAGCCAGAGATCGTCCCACCACATCATGGTGACGAGATTGCCGAACCATTGGTGCGCGATTTCGTGGGCGACGATGCCGAACACGTTCTGCCGCTCGGCTTCCGAAGAGTTCTCATCGACCAGCAAATATTGGTCGAAATAGAGGATGGCGCCCCAATTCTCCATCGCGCCAAAGCCGCCGGCGCCGGGCACGCCGATCATATCGAGCTTCGGCAGCGGATAGCGAATGCCGAAATAGTCCGTGAAATAGCGCAGCGATTGCTCGCCCGCGTTCAATGCTTCTTGCGCGCGATGGGTCTCGCCGCGGCGCACGACAACGCCCAGCTCCACGCCGTCGACATCGCGCGTCACACGCTCAAAATCGCCGACCGCCAGGAACAGGAGATAGCTCGGCATTGACGGCGTATCGGCAAAGCGCGTGCGCGTGAGCCCGCCACGCAGCGACGTCGTCTGTTCCACCGGCATGTTGCCGATCACCATTTGGTCGCGCGGTGCCGTCACCGTCAGCGAGAACACGGCGCGGCGGTTGGGTTGGTCCCACATCGGCGCGAAGCGGCGCGCATCGCCCGGCTCGAATTGCGTCGCCAGCGCGCGCTTGGTCTGGCCGTCATCCTGATACTCAACGCGGAACAGGCCGTAGGCCTCGTCTTGGATCGCGCCGGCATAGCTGATGTCGACGACGTGTTGGCCCGGTCGCAGCGGCCGCCGTGTGGTCAGCGTCAGGGTTTGCGCTTCCGCGTCGGCGGACACGCCGACATTGGCATTGTCGATCCGGGCGCGCGAGACGTCGAGCCCCAACGCATTCATGGTCACGGTCTGCGTCGGCTCTGTCACCTCGATGGTGATGCGGGCATCGCCTGTGAACGTGCCGGATTCCGCGTTGGGCGTGACCGCGATCTCATAGCGCAGCGGGGTGGGGCCGTCCTCAAACCATTGCCGCTGGCTGGTCTGCGCCCCGGCGGTCGGGGCGAGCAGCAGAAGCGCTGCAATGAGCGCGAGCGGGCGGAATTTCATGGCCAAGCGTCCCCAGAAGATCAGCGGCCCATAGAGCGGCTCAGCCGGGACAGGGCAATCGGCTTTCGGCCAAACGCCCTCCCGATGCGCCGGATCGCCGGGCGTGACCGACGTCACGGCGTTAGGCCTAAGCGCCTAGTACCTTCATCTCATCGAAGCGAGGCGCTTCGAGTGAGGAGCCAAACCAATGACCGCCAAGTTCTACAGCCTGATCATCGCCGCTTTGACGTTCGCGCCGTTCGCCTACGCCACGCTGAACCAAGCCGCCCAGATCGTCGCCTAACCCGCCGCACAGAATTCAGAGAGCATTCCGATGACCAAGTTTTACGCCCTGATCGCCGCCTGCGCCGTGTTCGCCCCGATGGCGATGGCCACGCTGAACCAAGCCGCTCAAATCGTCGCATAAGCTCCCAGCGATTGGCGGTCCAACGAAGGGCGCGGAGGCTTCGGCTTCCGCGCCCTTTGCGTTTCCTAGGCTTGGCCCGGCGCGGGCCAGCGCAACGTCGCTCTGAGTCCGCCCAGCTCAGGCGAGCGATCCAAGCTCAAGACGGCGCCTGTCGCCAGGGCCAGGTCGTTGGCGATGGAGAGGCCGAGGCCATGGCCGCTTTCATCGAGCCGCTTGCCCCGCTGCAGCACGGCTTCGGCCTGGGAGGGATCGAGGCCCGGTCCGTCGTCCTCGATCAACAGCACGGGGCCATCGCCGCCGCTCACCCGTACGCGGCGCGCCGCGTAGCGTGTCGCATTTTCCAAGAGCGGGCCGCTCATCTCCATCAGCACGTCGTCGCCAACGGGCAGCGGCGTGTCGCTCAAAAGGTTTTCAAACTGGATGCGTTGTCCCGCGTCGGTGCGCTCGATCACTTGCAGCACGCGCGTAATGACCGCCCGCGCGTTGCTGCTGGCGCCGCGCGTGGCGGCGGCGCGTGTGCGAGCCAACTCGCGCTCGACCGCGCGGGCGGCGGCGGCGATGGCGCGGTCTAGACCGTCGGCGGCGTCGTCGGCGCCCGCTTCGCGCGCGCGCCGGCTTTGCGCGGAGAGGGCGGCGAGCGGGGTCTTTAGTGAATGCGCGAGATCGGCGGCGCGGCGCTTGGTCAGTTCGAGGTCGCGTTCGCGCGCATCCGCCAGTTCATTGATGGCGTTCGCGAGCGGCGCCGCCTCGGTCGGATAATCCCGCTCGGACAGCCGCGCCGAGGGCTGGCTGCGCAACGCCCCGAGCGCGGCGCGCACGTGCTCCAGCGGCCGCAACCCCAATTCGACCTGGATCCAAGCCGCCGCGGACAGCACCGCCCACAGCAACGCCAGGAAGAGCGCCAACTCACGCGCGAACGCCTCGCGCGCGGTTCGCACCGCCTCATAATCGGCGCCGAGCACGACCGTCAGCGGCGCGCTTTGCGGATCAAGCCTGATCTCGCGCTCGACGAACACCAGGCGCTGTTCAAACGGTCCGTCGATCTGCCCATTGATCCAGGTGTCGGACCGCGACGGCCCAGGCGGCGCGAGCGTCGCGTCCCAGAGCGAGCGGGAGCGCAGCAGCACGCCGTCGCCCGAGACCTGCCAATAGAATCCGCCCGCCGGCGTGCTGAAGCGTGGATCGCTCGGCGGCGATCGCACCGCCAGCGCGCCCGTTGCATTCGGCCCGAGCGAAGCAATCACCTCAAGCCCGCGCGCGGTCAGGTCCGCTTCGACCTGGCGCTGCAAATGGCGCTCGAACAAGAAGCCCATCGCCGCCCACGCCACCGCCAAGGCCGCGAACACAGCGAACGCGCCGCCGATAAGCAGACGGACGCGCAACGAGCGTTGCATCAAGCGCCGCTCAGCACATAGCCGAAGCCGCGGCGCGTCTCGATCGCGTCGCGGCCGATCTTGCGCCGGATGCGCGCCACCAGCGCTTCGATCGCGTTGGCGTCGACCGCGCCGTCGGCGCCGTGCAAATGATCCGCCAGTTCGCCAGCCGAAACCGTGCGGCCTTGTTGGTGCGCGAGGTAATCGAGCAAGCGATATTCCAGCGGCGACACCTTCTGCGGCACGCCTTCCACCAGCACCGCCATGCGCCGCGTATCCAGCGCCAATTTGCCGATCGTCAGCACCGCGCTCGCATGGCCGCCGGCGCGGCGCGTCAATGCACGCACGCGCGCGACCAATTCGCCAATCTCAAACGGCTTGGCGAGGTAATCGTCCGCGCCGGCTTCGATGCCGTCGACCTTTTCCGTCCAGGCGCCGCGCGCGGAGAGGATCAGCACCGGCATCGCCCGTTCGGCCGCACGCCAGCGCTTCAGCACCGAAAGTCCATCGAGCACCGGCAAGCCAAGATCCAGCACGACCACGGCGAAATCCTCGGTATCGCCGAGGAACCACGCCTTCTCGCCATCAGCCGCGCGCTCGACGAGATAGCCGGCGCTGCTCAGCGCGCGCGCGACATCGCCGGCGATGTCGTCATCATCCTCGACCAGAAGCGCGCGCATTAATCCTCGTCTTCGACCTGTAGAACCGCGCCCGTACGCGCGTCGATCTCGACTTCGCGGACACGGCCGCTGCGGGCGAGAATCTTCACCTCATAGATCAGCCGATCATGCGCCCGTTCAAGCTCGATCTCCACGATTTCGCCAGGGACGGCGCCTTGGGCGATGCCGATGATGCGTGTGACGGGAAGCGCCTCGCGCCGCTCCACCGCGCTCAGCGCTTCGTCATGGTCGCCGCTGCGACCGCGATCGCCATCGGCCAGCGCCGGCGCGGCGAAGGCGAGGCTGGCGGCCAGGGCCAGCAGGGCGGAGCGGAAACGCTTCATCATGACTTCCTACCTTGGGCGCCCTGACAGCAACCTGACATCGCGCGGAGGCTCGCCGTCAGTCTTGGTGTGGGACACCGCCTCTCGTCGCGTCTCGGCGACGTCAACCAGAGGGAATTTCCAATGCTCAACACGCATCGCGCGCGCATCACACTCGCCTCCGCCGCTTTCGTCCTCGCCGGCGCGCTGGCGCTTCCGGCCTCAGCGCAATCCTCCGCCACCCAGCCTGAACTAACGCTGAGTCAGATCGAAAGCCGGTTGTCAGGCCAAGGTTTCCGCGTCGTCGAAATCGAGCGCGACGACGGCCTCTACGAGGTCAAGGCATTCAACGACCAGAACCGGTGCGTCGAGCTGCACCTCGACCGCCGCTCCGGCGCAATCATCCGCAGCGAAACTGATGACGATTGCCGCGACGACGACCGCCGCGGCGGTCGCGGCCGCTAATCGCCCAGGCGCGAGGGCGGCCCCCTCGCGCCTGCCGCTCCTAATCCGCAGCTCCACGTGCCCCGTATCAGGCGCAAGATGGAGATTGCGATGAACCCCTTTGTGATCGCCGCGTTGGCCGCCCTATTGCTGCTGGCCGCCTGCGCGACGCGTCCGCCGCTGCCGCGTGAAACCGCGCAAGACGCCTTTGTCATCGAGCAAGACCTCGTGGGTCGAACCACCGCGCGCGGTGAGTTCCGCGCCATTAACGGCGTCCGGCGCGGCTTCACCGCCCACCTCGACGGCGCTTGGGACGGCCGCACATTCACCCTGGTCGAAGATTTCGAGTTCGATGACGGCCAGCGCGATCGCAAGACGTGGCGCTTGGAGCGTGTCGGGCCTGGCGAATATGTCGGCACGCGCGAGGACGTGGTCGGCCAAGCCCGCGGCTATCAGGACGGCCGCGCCTTCCGTCTCGAATACGATGTGCGCCTTACCAACGCCGACGGTTCGCCGGGCCGCAAAGTGCGCTTTCGCGACGTCATGGTGCTGACGCCCGAGGGCGCTGTGCTGAACCGCGCCAATGTCGGGCTCTGGGGTCTGCGTGTGGCGCAGGTGGAGCTCACCATCGAGCGCGCCGCGGCCGCGGCGGCGGTGGCGGCGGAGTAATCCGCGCTTCGGAAAAATCGAGGCTGAACGGCTTCTGAATCTCGCTTCGTATGCCGTTCAGCCTATGCCGCGCACAATGAGCGCACGTTGTCCTCGGGAGGGATCACATGTTCGCTCATTTCTTCGCTTGGTTGGTCAATCCGTTCTCCGCCTCCGGCCGTTCGTTTCTGATTTGAACGCCAGAAGCGCCGCGCTACATCCGAGGCATGCTGCTTTACACGCACCCCTCGATGCTGCGCCACGAACCGCCGCCGGGCCATGCCGAACATGCCGGGCGTTTGCAGGCGGTGCTTGATGCGTTCGAGAACCTGAGCCTCGACCGCCGCGAAGCGCCTTACGCGACCGCTCAATGCATCACGCGCGTGCACCCGACGCGCTATGTTGAAGCGCTGGAGCCCGCCTTCGCCGAAACCGCAAGCGCGCGTGTACGGCTGGATCCCGACACCTACATTTCCGAAGGCTCGCGCGAAGCGATCTATCGCGCCGCGGGCGCGTGCGTCGCCGCGGTCGATGCGGTGATGGCTGGCGAGGATGACATGGCGTTCTGCGCCGTGCGCCCGCCGGGTCATCACGCCGAACCGATCTCGCCGATGGGCTTTTGCATCTTCAACAACGTCGCGATCGGCGCGCTGCATGCGCTCGATGCGTACGGCCTACAGCGCGTCGCGGTCGTCGATTTCGACGTGCACCACGGCAACGGCACGCAAACTGTCGCGGAAGCCGATCCGCGCCTGTTCTTCGCCTCGACCCACCAAGCGCCGCTCTATCCCGGGACAGGCGCGGCGCGCGAGACCGGCATCGCCGGCAATGTGGTGAACGCGCCTTTGCCAGCTGGCGCCGGCAGCGCCCAATGGCGGCAGGCGATGGAAGCGCGCGTCCTGCCGGCGCTGGATGCTTTCGCTCCCGAATTGATCCTGGTTTCAGCGGGTTTTGACGCCCACAAAGCTGACCCGCTCGCGCAAATGGAACTCGACGAGACGGATTTCGCCTGGGCCGCGAGCCGGCTCCGCGAACTTTCCTTGCGCCACTGTCAGGGCAAACTTGTCTCGACTCTGGAGGGCGGCTACGACTTGGCCGCGCTTGCCAGATCGGCCCAGGCTTATGTGGCGGCGCTCCAGCAGGGCTGAACCCGCTCACGGGGAGAGGGCGAGGGGCCGCTGCCAAGGGTCAGAATGACGACGACCATGGCGCCCGACGAGACGCTAGATCGCCGTATCAGCGCGCGGATCGGCACAATCGTGATCGCACGGCATGGCATGCCGCATGTCGATCGCACTGTGCGCATCGATCATCGCGGTTACCGCGACTGGTGGGCCAATTACGATTTGAGCGGTTTGCATCCGGACGAAAAGCCGCCGGAGCGTCTTCTGCAACTCGCGGAAGCCAGCGACGTGATCTACGCCTCTACGTTGCAGCGGGCGATCCATACCGCGCAGATGGTCGCCGGCGGGCGCGAAATCATCACCGACCCCGTATTCGTGGAGGCGCCGCTGCCGCCGCCGCCGATCTGGGGAACCCGCAAGCCCGGCGCTTGGGGCGTCTGGGCGCGCGCGGCTTGGATGTTGGGCCGCCACGAGGGGGGCGAGAGCCGGCAAGAGGCGGAAGTGCGCGCGCAGGCTGCCGTGTCAACGCTCACCGCTCAGGCGCTTCGTGGGCAGAATGTGCTGCTGTGCGCCCATGGCTGGTTCAACCGGATGATGCGGCCCGTGTTGCGTCGCCAGGGCTGGCGCGAGGTCGAGGATTGCGGGGATTATTACTGGTCCCACCGCCGCTACGAAAAAGTGAAATGATTGTTTTCGCAGGCGTAGCTACGCATTTGATTGCCGTTCCGCTGCTGGAGCCATATTTCTAAGCCATGAGTCAAAACGCAGCCGACCCCTCCACGCTTACGTTCGAGGAATCCTTGGCGGAACTCGAGAAGATCGTCGCGCATCTGGAGCGCGGCGACGTGCCGTTGGCGGACTCAATTCGCATCTACAAGCGCGGCGCCGCCCTCAAGGCGCGGTGCGAAGGCCAGTTGAAGGACGCGCAGCTGGAAGTCGATCAAATTGTGATGGGCCCGGATGGCCCCCGTACCGAGCCGGCGAAGCTCGGGCAATAACCAGGGAAGGAAGAGGAAGTCCGATGGCCGACGATCCGCAAAACAATGCGCGCCTGCCGCTGATCTCGATGGAGGATTTCCTGAAAGTGGATATCCGCCTGGGCACCATCGTCGATGTGAAGGTGTTCGAAGAGGCCAAGAAGGCCGCATATCAGCTCTGGATCGATTTCGGCGATCCGCTCGGGGTGAAGAAGTCGAGTGCGCAAGTGACGCAAAACTACGATCTCGGCGAATTGCTCGGTCGTCGCGTCGCCGCCGTCGTCAACTTCGAGCCAAAGCAGATCGGCAAGTTCATGTCGGAAGTGCTCTGCCTCGGCTTCCCTGACCGCAACGGCAACGTCGTGCTGCTCAATGTCGATCGACCCGCGCTCACCGGCGGGCGTTTGTACTAACGTTCGTCACTCTCGAATTGGAAATGGCGCGGATCGCTCCGCGCCATTTTTGTTAGTTTGTCGGCGTGTCCGCGCCGGGCTCCGGCAGTGGCTCGCTTTCGGCCGGAGGCGGCGTGAGCGGGACGGGCGCTGGGCCGGTCGACGGTTCCGGCGCTGTCGCCGTCGGCGGCAACAGATCGGGATCGGTTGTCGTCAGGTTCGGGTCGAGCGGCGTCAATTCGCTTGCCGGCGCTTCGCCTTCGACCGGCGTCGGCGGCAAGGATTCCAATTCGGCAATGCGGCCGCGCGCGGCGATCGAATGTTCACTGTCCGGGAAATCCGCGAGGAAGGCTTGCAGCGCTTCGATCGTGTTGGCCGCACGCGCCTCCTGATAGGCGTTGTTCTCCAGCGCGCGCAGCGCCGCTTGCGCTTCAGTGCGCGCATCACCCGTTGCGGTTTCGATGAACGCGCGCAGCGCCTCCGGATCGCTGCGATCGACTTGCTCCCATGCTGCGGCGCCTTGGCCGCCTTGTTGGGTCATGAAGTAGTAGGCGCCGCCGCCGATCACGGCCAGCGCAACGACGGCGACAACGCCGATTATCAAGCCATTGCCGCCCTTCTTCGGCGCATCATCGTGCGCTGACGTGGAACGCGGCTCAGGCGTCGGACGCGGCGCGGCTTGCGGTTGCGGGCGTTGCGGCGGCGGCGTTGCTGCGCGCGGTGCTTGTGCTGGCGTGCGTGGCGCAGCCGCGGGCGCGCCATCGCCCGGGCGGCCGGGCTGGAAGAAGCCGGACGGCGGCCGTTGCGTCGGCGGCGGCAATGGCGCGACGCCAGCCTTGCTTGTCACCAATTGCGCAAGCTCGCGCCAGGCTGGGAAATCATCTTCGCCGCGCCAGCCGGTAAGATTGACCACCGGCTCGCTGCGGAATTGTTCTGGCGCCGGCGCGCTCTGCATGCTGGCGTGGACGACGGTGCTCTTGCCGCGCGCAGCGGCGACTTCGTCGACGAGGGCAGGTTGCGTATTCGACCGCGGCGACCACAGAGCAATCGTCACGGCCGCACTGCGCACCGCCTCACGCAGCTCCTCGCCTTGCTTCTCGATCATCACGCTGAGCTGCGCTTGGCGCAGCTTCTCCGCCAGCGCGCGCGCCGGCAGCGTATCCTCCGCGGCGTGAACGACCACCACCGTTGCCATCGATCATTTACCCCAAATCTACGGGCTCAAAGCCCTACGCAGGAAACACGGCCTAAATTGGCCAGTCCGCGCCATCGTCCCAGCTCGGCAATGATGCCCGAGAAAACAGGGTGTTGGGAAGATAGGCCCGTGCCCAAATCATTCTCCCTGCCGGGGCGCGGCTCATGGCGCTTGCGCCAGCCGGGCGCTCTGCTAACGAGCGGCCCCATGTCTTTATTCGAAACCCGGCTCAAGGAAGCCGCCGAAAGGGTTAACACCGCGCTCGACGGCTTGCTGCCGCGCGAGCAAGGGCCCGAGGCGCGCTTGATGAGTGCGATGCGCTATTCGGCGCTTGATGGCGGCAAGCGCCTGCGTCCGTTCTTCACCCTGGAATCGGGGCGCCTGTTCGATGCGGACGAAACCTATCTGCTGCGCACCGCCGTCGCGCTCGAGTGCGTGCACACCTATTCGCTGATCCATGACGACTTGCCGTGCATGGACGACGATGATCTGCGCCGTGGTCGGGCGACGCTGCACAAGGCGTTCGACGAAGCGACTGCAGTGCTCGCGGGCGACGCGCTACTCACGTTCGCGTTCGAAGTGTTGGCCGATCCCGCGACCCATTCCGATCCGCAGATGCGCTGCAAGCTGATCACCGGTCTCGCCAAAGCGTCCGGCGCCCTGGGCATGGTGGCTGGTCAGGCCGCCGACATGGCCGGCGAGGACATCGGCTCCGACCTCATCGCCGTCACGCGCATGAACCGCCTGAAGACCGGCGCGCTGATCAACTTCGCCGTCGACGCCGGCGCGCTGATCGGGTGCTGCTCCGAGGCGGAGCGCACCGCGCTCAATCGCTATGCGCACGATATCGGTCTGACGTTCCAAATGGTGGACGATCTGCTCGACGCCGAAGGCGTGGTGCGCGACACCGGCAAGGCCGTGGGCAAGGACAAGGATCGCGGCAAGGTCAATTTCGTCACCGTGCTGGGCGTTGACGCGACGCGCGAGCGCGTCGGCATGCTGGCTGATCAAGCCAAGCGCCATCTCGCGGTCTTCGGCCCGCGCGCCCGCGTGTTGCTCGAAGCCGTCGATTTCGTCGTCGACCGCCGCTTCTAGGCGGCGGCGCGCGCGGGTTCGCACACCCGCGCGCTTCTCCAGGCCTAGTCGATCAGACGCTGCGTCAGATACATGTATTCCAGCGTGCGCCGACGCGCGGCTTCACGCAGATTGGCGTTGGCGGAGTGTCCGCCGTCGGTGTTCTCGTAATAGAGATAAGGGATGCCCAACTCGTCGAGCCGCGCGCCATATTTGCGCGCGTGGCCCGGGTGCACGCGATCGTCCTTGGTCGAGGTGTAGATGAAGACCGTCGGGAAATCGTCACGCGCGCGCAGGTTCTGATAGGGCGTGATCGTCTCCAGGAACGCGCGCTGCTCCGGGATCGCAGGCGAGCCGTATTCGCCCACCCACGACGCGCCGGCGAGCAATTGATCGTAGCGCAGCATGTCCAGAAGCGGTGAGCCGATGATGGCGGCGTGCACCATTTCCGGATGCTGGTTCAGCATTACGCCCATCAGCAGCCCCCCATTGGAGCGGCCGGAAATGCCCAAGCGGCGCGGGCTCGTGATGTTGCGCGCCACCAGATCGCGTTCGACGGCGTAGAAATCATCGTAGATGCGCTGGCGGTTGGTGAGCAGGCCGGCGTCGTGCCAGGCTGGACCAAACTCGCCGCCGCCGCGGATGTTCGCCAACACATATGTGCCGCCCTGATCGAGCCAGAGGCGTCCTACATAGGCGTTGTAGCTCGGCACTTGCGACAGCTGGAAACCGCCATAGGCGTAAAGCAAAGTGGGGTTCTGACCGTTCAACTGCATGTCGCGACGGCGCACCACGAAATAGGGCACGCGCGTGCCGTCGGCGCTGGTCGCCTCGAATTGCTCCGTCACATAAGGGCTGGCGTCGAACTGCGCCGGCAGCGACCGCACCGCGCGCGGCGCGCCGCCGCCGCTCAAGGCGTAGAGCGTGGGCGGCGTCAGAAAGTCCTCGAAGGTGAAGAAGGCCGCACGCTCGCTGGTGGACGCGCCGGCGACCGACACCACGCCCGTCGGCGGCAATTGGACTTGGTGCGTGCGCCAGCCGCCGTCATCGTACGTGAAGCGCCAGAGTCGTCCGCGCACATTGTCGAAGCCCGGCGCGAGCAAGCCGTCGCGCGTCGCCTCGACGTCGCCGATCGATTGGCGCGAGGTCGGCGTGAACACGACTTCGACGCGCGGCGCAGCCAACGTCGCATGCGACAGCGGCAGCGCCAGCAGCGAGCCCGATGGATAGGTGGCGCCGCCGATGCTCCAGGCTTCTTCCAGCGTGACGATCAAGCGATCGTTGAAGAATTGGTGGATCGTCGATTTGCGCGGCAGCGTCAGCCGCACCGGCCCTTCCGGCGTGATCAGCGAATACACCGTCTCGAAGAAGGTCTCCGCTTCCACGGCGATGGCGATATGATCGCCGCTCTCGTCCTCAAAGGTGGCGACCGACACCGAAACGTCGCGCGGCTCGCCGCGCAGAATTTCCACCGCGCTCGCAAGCGGCGTACCGCGCCGCCACGCCTTCAGCACGAACGGATAACCTGACTCCGTCAGCGCGCCTTCGCCCCAATTGGTGGCCACCAGCAAGGTGTCGCGATCGAGCCAGCCGAAATTGGATTTGGCTTCGGGGATCACGAAGCCATTCTCGACGAAGCCTCGCGTTGTCAGATCGAATTCACGTTCCGTCGCAGCGTCCAGGCCGCCATTGGAGAGCGAGATCATGCAGCGCACGCCCGAAGGATCGCATTCGGCGCCCTGCCACACCCAATTGGCGTTCTCCGCGCGCGCCAGCGCATCGATGTCGAGCACGGTTTCCCAGCGCGGCGCATTCGCCGCGTAGCTGTCGAGCGTCGCGCGCCGCCAGATGCCGCGCACATGATCGGGGTCTTGCCAGAAATTGTAGAGATAGCCGCCGCGCACTTGGCCGAGCGGCAGCCGATCACGGCTCTGCGCCACCTCCAACGCCGCCTCCAGCAAGCCCGGATAGCGCGGATCGTTCTCCAGCACTGGCAGCGAGCGCGCATTTTGCGCGCGGACCCAGTCCAGCGCCTGTTCGCCCTCGATCTCTTCGAGCCAGAGGTGCGGATCCTCGGCGGTCACAGGCGCAGTCGGCGCCGGCGCGCTGGCGCAGGCGGCGAGCGAGAAGGCGAAGGCGGCGGCGATGGCGTGTCGCAAGATTGATCTCCCAGTTTGGGCCAGGGCTAAACGCGGCCAAGCGCGCCGCGCAAGCGGCTTGCGGCAGACGGCCGTCCCGGCGGTGCGTGCGCGCACCTGACGCACGAAAATGCACGAAATATCCTCGAACCCGCCGCACCCCCGGCGTCGCTTTTGGCCTCAAACGGGGGTAGCCTTTTGTCCAACCTCGGACGTTTAGACCTGCATGGCGCCCCAAACTCCACTTCTCGACCAAATCAAGTTCCCGGCCGACCTCCGCAAACTTGATGCGAGTCAGTTGCAACAAGTCGCGGACGAGCTGCGCGCCGAGACGATTAGCGCCGTCTCCACCACGGGCGGGCATTTGGGTGCGGGCCTCGGCGTCGTCGAACTCACCGTGGCGCTGCACTACGTCTTCAATACGCCGCGCGACATCGTCATCTGGGACGTCGGCCACCAAGCCTATCCGCACAAAATCCTCACCGGCCGCCGCGATCGCATCCGCACGCTGCGCACGGGCGGGGGACTCTCTGGTTTCACCAAGCGCGCCGAGAGCGAATACGATCCCTTCGGCGCAGCCCACGCCGCCACCTCGATCAGCGCAGCGCTGGGCTTCGCCGTCGCGCGCGACAAGCGCGGCGACGACAATTGTGTCATCGCTGTCATCGGCGACGGTTCGATCTCGGCCGGCATGGCCTATGAGGCGATGAACAACGCCGCCGAAAGCACCAAGCGCCTGATCGTCATCTTGAACGACAACGACATGTCGATCGCGCCGCCCGTGGGCGGCATGAGCTCTTATCTCGGCCGTCTCGCTTCATCGAAAACCTATCGCCGCTTGCGCAAGACGGCGAAATCCGTCGCCGAGCATTTGCCGGCGCCGATCCACGATGTCGGCAAGAAGGTCGAGGAATACGCCCGCACGCTGGTCACCGGGGGCACCTTCTTCGAAGAACTCGGCTTCCATTATCTGGGGCCGTTCGACGGCCACGATCTCGATACGCTGCGGCTCATCCTCAACAACGCCAAGGAATACGACGATCGCCCCGTGCTGATTCACGTCGTCACCAAGAAGGGCAAGGGCTACGCGCCAGCGGAAAACGCCGCCGACAAATATCACGGCGTCACCAAATTCAATGTCGTCACCGGTGAGCAAGCCAAAGGCGCCTCCGCGCCCAGCTACACCAAAGTCTTCGCCCAATCGCTCGTGCGCCAAGCCGAGAAGGACGACAAGATCGTCGCCATTACCGCGGCGATGCCGTCCGGCACTGGCCTTGATCTGTTCGGCAAGCATTTCCCCGATCGCACCTTCGATGTCGGCATCGCCGAACAACACGCGGTGACGTTCGCGGCCGGCCTCGCCGCCGACGGTATGAAGCCGTTCGCCGCGATCTATTCCACCTTCCTGCAGCGCGGCTACGACCAGGTCGTCCACGACGTCGCCATCCAAAAGCTGCCCGTGCGTTTCGCCATGGACCGCGCCGGCCTCGTCGGCGCCGACGGCCCCACGCACGCGGGCTCGTTTGATGTCGGCTTCATGGGCGCGTTGCCCGGCATGGTGCTGATGGCCGCCGCGGACGGCAACGAATTGTCCCGCATGGTTGCCACCGCCGCCGCCATCGATGATCGCCCCAGCGCCTTCCGCTATCCGCGCGGCGACGCCGACGGTGCGGTGGGCGCGGACGCCGACCTGCCGCTCGAAATCGGCAAAGGCCGCATCCTGCGCGAAGGCACGACCGTCGCGCTGCTCAATTTCGGCGCGCGCATGACGGAGGCCAACAAGGCCGCCGACAAGCTCGCCGCCATGGGGCTCTCAACGACGTTGGCCGATGCGCGCTTCGCCAAGCCGCTCGACGAAGATCTGATCCGGCGCCTGTCGCGCGAGCACGAAGTGCTGCTGACGATCGAGGAGGGCGCTGAAGGCGGCTTCGGCGCCTTCGTGTTGCACTTCATGGCGCGCGACGGCTTGCTCGATCGCGGCGTCAAAATCCGCACGCTCACGCTGCCGGATATCTTCCAGGATCAAGACAAGCCCGAAGCAATGTACGCCGCCGCCGGCCTCGACGCCGACGCCATCGCCAACGCAGCCTTGCTCGCGCTCGGCCGCGGCGTGAACGAGGCGCGCGCCTAACTCCTCCCCCGCTCGCGGGGGAGGTCCGAGCGGAGCGAGGGGAGGGGGCAAGTCCGCCAGCCGCGCACATGCGCCCCCTCTGCCATCGCGCTTTCGCGCGCTGACAGCTTCCCGTAAACGGCTGAGCAGTTTGCGGAACCATCGCGTCCCCCACGTGTTTCGCCTCCATCGGAGGAAGCCCACATGACATCACGCACGCGCGCCGCGCTCTTCATCCTGCTCGGCCTCACCGCGCCCTTGGCCAGCGGCTGCGCGCTCGCCGCCGGCGCAGCGGTCGGCGCCGCCGCCGTCGATTACTTCACCGACGACAATGACGAGTGCAACGGCCCCAATGACGAAGGTCTGCTCGACAGCGATTGCAACGACAGCAACCGCCGTCCGCCGCAATAAGCGCGTGGCGCGATAGGCAATGGGCAGTGGGCAATTGGGCCCGCTGAAATTCCTATTGCCTATTGCCCGCTGACCAGAGCCTAATCGCCGCCGCGATAGCGACGGAGATTTAAATCATGGCCAAAGGTCAAATGCGCTCGAACAAAGAGAAGCGCAAACCCAAGAAAGACAAAGCGCCCAAATCCACCAGCAGCGCCGGCAATATCGGCAGCGGCGGCAAAAAATAGCCCAACCTTCGGACCGCCGGCTTCCAGCCGGCATCAGTGTTTCAATCGCGCCGGAGCGTGCAGGTGGAATGCGTGATGCCGGCTGGAAGCCGGCGGTCCGAAGTCTACAAAGCGGCGACGCCAGCTATACCAACGCCGCGCACAAAGTCGGCGATCATCGAGGCAGTCCACGCATCCGCGAATGAGTAGCCGCCGAATGTACCTTGCGTCGATCCGCTATCGCATAACCCCGGTGCGGGATGAGGAGGCGCGAGGCACTAGTCGATCAGTCCACGCTCGCGAGCGCGACTATTCGCTCGCTTCCAGAGCATATCGATAAGATCGTCTGCGGACTTTCTCGCAACGTCGGCAGTAGTCGCGAGTTCTGAGCGTTTGAAAATGGCCCTCAGCTTCGCGGCGGAGAGCCTGCCGTAAATTGCCCGAAACTGAAGCTCATCTTTCTTTGCCGCTATGATGTGAGGTGCGACATTCGTTAAGTCATCCTCGCCCTCATAGCTGACTGATACGCCGAGGGCTTGGATCAGGTCGTCGCGAAAGGTCGCGTCCACTTCTGCTCTCTGCCGTATGACGGATAGAAAGCGGTTTAGCGCTATTTGCGGCGCAATCTTCTCATCGGCGCTCATGCTCGACCTCATTCTTCGGTCGCGTGAATGCGACTACATCTTTCCCAAGTTGCTCAACGATGCCGGCGAGCCCGGCGTACTTGCCGTTGAAAGTTCGATAGCTTTCGGAGTCGGGGCGCTGGCTCCAGCGTAGGGCCTCCGATGCATCTGGGATAGAAACGCCAAGTGTTTCGAAGCCAGCTAGCATCGCATCCTGTCGCACTCGTGATCGCTCGTTTATCGCGCCACGCTGAGTAACGCGAGTAAACAGAATGCGGTGTCGCTCCTTATCCCAGATGTTTAACTCTCGCTTCAGGCCGAAGTCCCTAAGGGTCTTCAAGCTCCAAAGCGATACTGGATCTTCCAAGAGCGGCGTGATGATCGCATCCGACACACACAGCGCGGCCTGAGCTATTGTTGTAAAACCGGGCGGGCAATCGAAGATTATATAGTCGTACTCGTTGCCAAGGCTTCTCATTGCCTTGGATAGTTGCTCGACCATAGTTTTTCTCGGTGCGGAGATATCGTCCGCATTGAAGTGTCTGTGATCAAACGCAAGCTCGGCAAAACGGAGGCGGGGCGAGGACGCGAGGATTGAGGTTTGCCCTGGGAGTGGGGCTCCTGATCTCGCTCGACTGCCGTTCTTCACCTCGTTTAGGCCGGAAACTCCAGTTGTTATGCTTCCAAAGAAGTCTGCGCGGACACCGCGAGCCAAGCAATCGACCCAATGTGTGATCGTGTGACCGCTTGCCTCGGCGATGCGTAGGCCGTCGAACCCGAGTAGCATCTGACCGCAATTGGCTTGCGCATCGAGGTCGATCACCAGAATTTGTGCGCCTTGATGATAAGTCAGTGTGTCGGCAAGCATCATCACTGTCGTGGATTTTCCAACGCCGCCTTTCATGCTGCATACGGCAATTCGTTTAGTCGTCATTAGCAAGCCCTGGCCAGCCGAGGGTGCTGAGGTGGCTGGAAATGCGCGTCTTTATGGTCGGCGTGAAACGCTCTCTCACAAATGAGTCCGCAGATGCCGCATTCGCACCTGTCAATCGAGCCCAATGCTCGATGATCCAATACTTCGGTGATGAAGCATCCGCAAAATGAATTACGCCCACCCCAAGCTGCGCCGCTAGCTTCACGACTCTTTTGTAGGCGGCGGTCTCGGGCGCGCATTTGCCTATGGCTTGAAAAACTAGCCACGAATACTGTCCGAACCGGCCATGCGCGTTGGCTTCGTGAACCGAACTTTCGGATAGGCCCGCTGCGGTTTTTACCTCAAACGTATGGAGGTCCGCCTTCCAATACGGTACGAATTCCCCTCGGGACACCGCGAGCGCGGAGACGTCTGGTTTCGACCAATAGCCGCTGTCATTTCCGCCCGCAGTAGAGGTATCCTCCACAAACAACTGAAGTCGACCAGAAGGGGAGCGCTCTCGCAATTGCTGACGAAGATGCGCGCCCACGAAAAGGCGCGTGGGCTCATAGAGCTTCGCTTCGACTTGAACCTCAATGGCCATTGCTAGCCCCCAGGATGCAATTCTACACGTCCCGGTTTCACAGTTCCACTAGCTCGTTGGTTGGCCCAATCCCCCAAAATCCCCCATCCCATCAACGCCTCAGCCAAATCTATTCAACCCCGCGCGGCGGCCCCGATACTGGCGGCGTCATGCGTTATTCACCCCGCCCCGTTTCGCCCCATCGCATCCAGCGCCTCACGCGCTGGGTGCGTTTGTTACTGGGGCTGATGGTGGGGCAGTGCGCGGCGTTCTTTGCCGGCGGCGGCGTGCTGATGCGGCGCGCGCTCGATGAATCTGTGCGCTGCGCGGGTCTGCTCGCGGTTGTTCATGCGTGCGATCTGCTCGATGTGAACACGCGCCGCGGCTCTGGCCAGCATCGCCACGGCCGGCGCAGTTTTTCCTGCGAAATGCGCAAAGTCATTGGCCAGCGCGTGCGCCATGCGATGCAGGGCGACACTTTCTGGGACCGTCTCTTTGCGATCTTGAGCTTCGTGCGTGACATTGAAGAGCACGCGCGCGTGCTGGCGCGCCGCCTCAAGCGTGGCCTCACGCGCCAACGCATCATCGATCCGCTCGCTTGCGCCGATCCGTGCGCGTCGCAAACCGACGCGCTCATCCTGGCGCCGGATTCCAGCTGAGCGTCCGCCCGCCATCCCCCACATCACGCCATGCGCGGCGCTGTCAGGCCTGACAGCGTCGGCGCCGGCGCACGCCGCGTCGATCCGCCGGCAAAGAAAAAGCCCGCGCGAGG
>NZ_DASVYD010000055.1:0-43715 GCF_036392335.1 Vitreimonas sp. | reverse complement strand
CACCACGATAGCCGCCGCCACCGCCGCCGCCGCGATAGCCACCGCCACCGCCGCCGCCATAGCCGCCGCCACCGCCGTATCCGCCACCGCCGCCGAAGCCGCCGCCGCTTTCACCACCAAATTCCGGCGTCGCGTCACGTTCACGACCGCGGCCGCCGCGTTTGTCCTTCTTGCGATCGTTGTCGTTGTCGTCGCCAAAATCGTCGTCGAAACTCATTTCCACTTTCCTGAATTAAACACCGTGGCGCACGCCAACGGTCATGCGCACGCAAGGGCGTCCGCACGGTACCGCGAATTTCAGCTTTGTTGGGGGAAAGAAAACTTGCCGCACGCTGCGGAACTTCGCACCTTCGCCGGGCTCTTCCGGCTTTTCACGTACTGAGCTTATGCTGGAGGGCCTTGGGCTAGGCAAGCGGCAAAGTATGAGTTTACGCCGGATTCATCTCGTTTGCGGCGGTTTTGCGCTCTTGCGCTGCAACAATCTGCGACACGACCCAGGCCCCCAGCAGCTTTGAGACGATGCCGGTGAGCACCGTGCCCCAGGCGAAAATGTCGGGCACGACGAACGACGCCAGCCAAATGAACACGACCTGATCCAGCGGCGCAGAGGCGAGGCTGGAGATCATGATGCGCTGCGAAAGCGGACGCTTGGAGAAAGTGTACACCGCCCAATCCACGGTTTCGCTGACCAGAAAGGCCAAACCGCTTGCCACCACGATCGTGATCCACGAGGTGAGCGTGGACAGGACCAGGCCGACGAGCATCGCCCCCCAGACCCAGTGCTTGAGTTCGCGCTGAGTGAAATCGCGGACGACCAGAACCAAGCCGGTGACAATGGCCAAAGGCTGAAACGCGCCGCCGCCGAGATCGTCCGGGATCGGAAAGGTCGGCACCGCCGCGAACGACCAATTGATCAGCGGCATCAGCCCGACATAGAGCGCCGTCCAACGTCGACCGGCGAAAAAGAACGCCGCCATGGTCGCCAGCACGATCGGCACGGCAATGTGCGGCTGCTGCAGGAAAAGGAAGATCTCGGTGGCGTTCATCAGCGCGGAGCCTGCCCGAAGCCGGCCCGCTTCGTCCAGCGTGACCAAAGGCACAGAGCCCAGGCGCCGACGCTGTTAGCTTTATTTCATCGCAAGGACGCGATCGCCGAAACCAATTGGGGGAGCACGCAGATGACGAAGTTCTATAGCCTGATCGCCGCCGCCGCCGTGTTCGTCCCGGTCGCGATGGCCACCCTCAACCAAGCCGCGATGATCGTCTCCTGATTTAGGTAGAGACACTCGTGGCGAGGGGGAAAGGGCGCGGAGCGATCCGCGCCCTTTAACTTGTGATGAGGCGCCACCCGCTTTGGCCTTTGGTGAGCGCGTCGGCGAGGAAGGGCAGCGCCTGGCGCAGTGCTTCTTCCAGGCCGTAGGGCGGGTTGATGAGAAAAATACTCGAGCCGACCAGCTTACCTTCAGCTGTGACCGCCGCCGTCCAAAGATCAGCACGCAAAGTTTCGCGGGCGCCATGCGCGTGGATTTCGGCGTCGGCCGCATGGAGCGCGCTTTCGCTCTTCATCGGCCGCCACCAAAGGTAAGAGCCGTGCCCGAAGCGCTTCAGCGCGCGCGTGATCGCTTGCGCGGAGGTCGCCAACTCATCCGGTTTCTCATAGGGCGGATCGATCACGACGAGGCCGCGCTTCTGTGCGGGCGGCAACAGCGCGCCCAGCGCCTCATATCCATCGCGCGCGTGCAGCTGCACGTTGGGCGCGCGCGGCAAGGATCGGCGCAGCGCGGCATATTCTTCGGGATGCAATTCGCAGGCGGCCAAGGCGTCGTCCGGCCGCATCGCGGTCGTGATCAGCGCCGGGGAGCCAGGATAGGTGCGCAACACGCCGTCAGCATTGAAGCTGCGGACCGCCTCAAGGTAGCGCGCAATCAGCGGCGGCGGTTCGGGCCAATCCCACAGCCGGCCGACGCCATCGCGCCATTCGGGGCTGCGCTCGGCCTCCTCGGACGCGAGATCGTAGAGCCCGCGCCCGGCATGGGTGTCCAGCACCGCGAACGGCGTCGGCTTGCGCTTCAGCGCATCGAGGCAGAAGAGCAGGGCGGCGTGTTTCAAAACGTCGGCGTGGTTGCCCACGTGGAAGGCATGGCGATAATTCACGCCATCGACTTAGCCGGAGGCGAGGCAATGGCAAAGGTGTTGGGCGTCGGCGGCGTGTTCTTCAAATCGCGCGACGGCGAAGCGGTGCGGGAATGGTACAGCCGCGTGCTCGGCATGGAATTTTCCGATTGGGGTGGGGCGCTGTTCCTGCCGCAGACCGCCGCTGCGCATCCCGGGGCGGCCACTGTGTTCAGTTCGTTCAAGCACGACACCGATTATTTCGCGCCGTCGGACAAAGAATTCATGTTCAACCTGATGGTCGACGATCTCGACGCTGTATTGGCGCGCGCCAAGGCCGAGGGCGTGGAGCCCGTGAAACTCTTCCCCGACGAGGCCAACGGCAAATTCGCGCACATCATGGATTTGGAAGGCCGTAAGATTGAGTTGTGGCAGCCAAAGCCTATGTCATGAGCATGAGCAATTTTCGCGATAATGCCGATCGCCGCCGTTACGAACTCGACGCGCCGGAGGGCGAGTCATTCGCCGACTACCGCGACGCGAACGGCGTCCGGCAAATCCTTCACGTCGAAACCGCGCCGGAAGCGCAAGGTCGTGGCTACGCCGCGAACTTGATGGACGGCATCGTCGCAGACGCGCGCGCGAACGGGCGAAAGATCACGCCGTTCTGCTCCTATGCGCGCGCTTATTTCGCGCGGAACAAGAACGCGGAAGACGTTCTCGGGTAGCAAGCTTCGGACCGCCGGCTTCCAGCCGGCATTCGGTATCTCAACTAGCGCTCAGTGTGCAGGTTGAACCTAAGTGCCGGCTGGAAGCCGGCGGTCCGAAAGCCTTCTACTTCGGCTGCGGCACCACGCGCAGATAGGGCTTCAATGTGGTCCAGCCGTTCGGGAAGCGCGTCTTGGCTTCGTCGTCCGAAACGGCCGGGACGATGATCACGTCTTCGCCGTTCTTCCAATTCACTGGCGTCGCCACTTTGTGGTTGGCGGTGAGCTGGATCGATTCCACCAGACGCAGCACTTCATCGAAATTGCGGCCCGACGACATCGGATAGATCAGCATCGCCTTGATCAACTTGTCGGGGCCGATGATAAACACCGTGCGCACCGTCGCGTTCGTCGCCGCGGTGCGGCCGTCGGACGTCCCGTCCGTATCCGCTGGCAGCATGTCGTACAGTTTCGCGACATTGAGGTCGTGATCCCCGATCATCGGGTATTGGACATCGCCGCCGGTGACCTCCTTGATGTCGCCGCGCCAGCGCTCGTGGTTCTCGACCGGATCAACGGAAAGGCCGATGATCTTGACGTTACGCTTTTCAAACTCCGGCGCGAGCTTGGCGAGATAGCCGAGTTCGGTCGTGCAGACAGGTGTGAAATCTTTCGGGTGCGAGAAGAGAATGCCGTAGCTGTCGCCCAGCCATTCATGGAATTTGATCCGGCCCTTGGTGGTTTCCGCTTCGAAATCCGGGGCTTTGTCGCCGATACGCAGCGCCATATTGGGTCTCCTAAATGTTTGCTTGGCCGCGAGATAGCACTTGAGCTGCGGCCCCGCCACACAAGATGGGCTTCTCGTGGGCGCGAACAATATAGCGGCGCTTAACGAAGGCTGCGGCATAGACTAAAGCGAGTGCGGCGGAGGGCGATTTGAAGGCTTTGTTTGCTTGGTTTGGCGCGCATCCGTTGCGCCCGGCTTTGGTCTCGATCGTCGCCATTCTGGTGTTGGGCTCGGCCGCCGCGATCAGTGGCCCGGCGCGCGCGGACCGCAATTGGTATCCGTATCTTGGCCGTGATGTGAGCATCGAGCTGAACCAAGGCGCGTTCTCCGTCTCGCCGGTGAGCGATTGGCGTTATTTGGGCGCAGAAGTCGCCGAGGAGCGCTATTTCGATGCGTCATTCAACGTCGCGGATCTGCGCAATGTCTGGTTTGTGCTGGAGCCGCAGCCAGGCTCGACGCTGGCGGCGCACACGCTGCTGCTGTTCGAGTTCAGCGACGACCGCATCATAGGTTTGACCATCGAGGCCCGCCGCGAAACGCATGAGGATTACGATGCGCTCGCCGGCGTCTTCAACGCGTTCGAGTTGGCCTATGTCTGGGGCACGGCCCGGGATTTTCTGACGCGTCGGGCCGTTATGCTGGATCACGAAGTGTTCGTGTATCCGGTTGCGATCAGCGACGAACAGAAGCTAGTTCTGCTCACGCGTCTGATCGAACGCACCGACGCGCTGGAGCGCACGCCGCGCTATTACAATACGATCTTCTCGAACTGCACCAACGAACTCGCGAAGGCCGCCGGCTTCGATTGGGCGCCAGCCTTCATCCTTACGGGGCGCTCGGATGAATATCTCTACGATCGGCGTATCCTGCCCGGCGCGACATTTGCGGAATCCCATCGGCGCTCGGACATGACCGAATTCATCCAAGCGCTAAACTATGCGCCGCCGGAGGTCTTCGACGCCGCATTGCTGGCGGAACTGCGCCGCCGCAATGGGATATGATCATTTCTGGTGGTTGATCGCCGTGACCAAACCAAGAATGGCCAAGAATGTCGCCATAGCGCCGACAACGAACCAAACGAACCAGTGCATGCCTCTCTCCCAAACGTGCGGGGAGGCTAAAAAGCGGCGCGCCGCCTCGCTTTGATCGGGATCAAATTATTTGCTGGCGCGGATCATGGCGGCGCGTTCAGCCTCGGTCAGGGCGCGCCATCTGCCTTCCGGCAGGTCGCCGATTTTGAGCGGGCCGATACGGATGCGGTAGAGGTCGGTCACGTCGAGATCGACCAGTTCGCACATGCGCCGGATCTGCCGGTTGCGGCCTTCGATCAATGTGAAGCGCAAACGCTGCGGCTCGATCTGTTCGACCTTGGCGGGCTTCAACGTACGGCCATCGAGCGAAAGGCCGTGCCGCAGCAATGCAAGCTTGCGATCATTGATCGGGCCAGAGACGCGGACCAGGTATTCCTTGTCGAGCTTCGAGTCCGGCCCGATCACGGCCTTGGCGAGCACCCCGTCCTCGCTCAGCAGAAGCAGGCCGCGTGAATCTTGGTCGAGCCGACCGAGCGGAGGCAGGCTTGTGGTCTTGGTGGGCAATGCCTCGGCTTTGCCGATCAGATTGGCTTTCGTCAGCAAACGCGCGGCAGGGATCTGCTCACCCTCGGGCTGAGCCGAGACCACGCCGACCGGCTTGTTGATCACCGCGCTGATCTTCGGCGTGGCTTGCGCCGCGCCGACTTCGAGCTTCTGCCCTGGCAGAATCTTGCGGCCTGGATCCTCGACCCGCTCGCCATCGATCCGCACTTGGCCTTTGGCGATCAATTCCTCGGCTTCGCGCCTCGAGCAGACGCCCTCGGCTGCGAGCCATTTATTGACGCGCTGCGGCTCCGCGCCCGAATAGGTTTTCGACCAGCTCACGCCGCTTTGTTAGCGGCAGGTCGCACTGGCTTGCAACGCGCGCAGGCGCTGCACCGCCAGAGGCTGGATACGCAATTCGTCGCGCATGCAGGCCAAGCTCTGATAAAGCACGATTGCGCGCGCCCGCTCCTCGGGCGAACCGCTGCGCAGCATATCGGCCAGATTGAACATGGACGGCGCATGGTTCTCGCGCGCCGCCATTTCATAGAGCGCCTTGGCGCGGCCCTCGTTGCGCGGCACGCCGATGCCGTCGCGATAGAGTGTCGCCAGCATGTGCTGGGCGTCGGTTTGGCCCTGGGTGACGGCTTGTTCCAGGAAGGGCAAAGCCGCCGTCGGGTCGCGCGGACCGGCCGGGCTGTCACGCAGCCAGCGCGCGTAAAAGAATTGGCCGCGCGCATCGCCGCGTTCGGCGGCGGCGAGGAAGAGCCGCCCAGCTTCGGCTTGCGCTTCGATCGCGCTGCTGCCGGCGAGCACTTGCGCGTAGTCGATTTGCGCATTGGTCCAGCCCAAGCGCGAGGCCTCGGCGAGGCGTTCCCGTGCAACCGCTTCACTCAAGCCCGCATGCGGCGCTGCGCGGCGCAGCACCCAGGAATAGTAGAGCCCGGCTGGCTGATTTTGCGCGGCTGACGCGTCGCAGAATTCGCGGGCGGCCGTGGGGCTTGGCAGGAAGCCTTCGGCGCCGGCGAGGTGGCCCAAGCACGCGAGCGCTTGCGCGACCGGTTCGCCGCGCTCGGCGCCGGATTTGATTTCGCGCGCGCTCTCCGCATCGATCCGCGCCGCCGTATCGCGCCAAGCTTCGGTTTGCAGACGTGCCGCCGCGAAGCGCGCCGCTTCAGCAGGGGGCGCTGTCGCGATTTCCGGACGCGGCGCCGGCGCTGAAGTCGGGGCGGCGTCGGCCATGGCGGTCATGAATTGAAAATCGCCGTTGCGGATCGCGTTGATCAATCGCCCGGCGCCGAAGCCGACGACGAAAAGCGCGACAAGCGCGATGCCCAAAGTCGCCAAGCCGCCGGACTTCTTCTCTGGCGTCTTGAGCAACAGCGCGCCGCGCGCCGCCGCGAGCGCGGCCGGCATGGCGGCGGGATCGGCTTTGGTGGGCGAGAGCTTGTCGAGTTCGACGATCAGGGCGCCGAAGCGCTCCTTGAAAATCGTGCGATCACCGCGCGCCAGATCGATGCGGGGCGCGGCATGGAAAAGGGCGGGGGTCGCGTCCTTCTTGAGTTCGGCGTTGATCAGCTTCTTGCGATCGAGCGCCATCGTTACCGCGGCGGTCAGCCATACCGGGGCCGGTTCGGCCGACCAAAGCGTGACGACGCATTTGGCCGCTTCGACCTTGGCGGCGATTTCGGCCTCTGGTGGGGGCGCCGCATCGGCCTTGAAGCCGAGGGCGCAGAGCACTTCGGCAAGGCCGCGCGCTCGCGCGTCTTCGCCCGGCGCCGCCGCAATCCAAACCTCCGCCATCTGTTCCTCGCGCGACCATCTCAAGCGAAACGAGGCCCGCGCCGTCAAGCGCCGGAATGGAACATTGCTGTGTCTTAAGCTATTGCCCGCGTTGCGGATTGTCGGCCGTCGCATTTCCCGAGGCGTGGCTGGGAAATTGTTGGCGCGCCTGTCGGCGTTTGGCCTAGTCGTTCGTCCTTGTTGGTATGAGGCCCTATCCGATGAAATACGCGCTCCTTTGCTACAATGACGAAGCCGCCGTCTTTTCCTGGACCAAGGAAGAAGACGACGCGGTGATGGCGCGCCTCAACGTGGTGCACGAGAAATGGGAGAAGGCCGGTAAGCTGAAGCCGTCCATTCGTCTGCTGCCGACCAGCGCCGCGACGACGCTGCGTAAGAAGGACAATGAAGTGCTCGATGGCCCGTACGCGGAGACCAAGGAGCAATTGTTGGGCTTCTACATCATCGAGGTCGAGAGCCTGGAAGAGGGGCTCCAGTTCGCGCGCGAGCTGACGGCGGCCAATCCCGGCGGCGCGTATGAGCTGCGGCCGATCATGATCTATAACGAAGGCGCCCGCTAGGTGAGCGACCTCGCCTGGATTGACGCTGCGCTGGTTTCGGCGCGGCCCCAGGCGGTGGCGGCGCTGCTGCGCTATTTCCGCGATCTCGATCTGGCCGAGGAAGCGTTTCAAGACGCCTGCCTGCGCGCGCTGAAAAATTGGCCCACGAACGGCCCGCCGCGCGACGCCGCCGCTTGGCTGATCATGGTGGGCCGTAACGCCGCGATTGACGTAACGCGGCGACGGGCGAAACAGACTTCGTTGCCGGATGAGGAGGCGCTTTCCGATCTGAGTGACGTCGAAGACGTCGCTGTGCAAAGGTTGGATGAAGCCGATTATCGTGACGATGTTTTGCGTCTCCTGTTCATCTGCTGCCACCCCGATTTGCCGGCGACGCAGCAAGTGGCGCTGGCGTTGCGCATCGTATCTGGCCTGAGCGTGCCGCAGATCGCGCGGGCGTTCCTGGTCGGCGAAAGCGCCATGGAGCAGCGCATTACACGGGCGAAGGCGAAGGTCGCCGGCGCTGGCGTGCCGTTCGAAGCGCCGGGCGCGGTGGAGCGGGCGGAGCGTTTGGGTGCGGTGATGGCGATGGTCTATCTCGTGTTCAACGAGGGCTATTCCGCCGCCGATCCCGCGAGTGATCGCGCCTCCTTGTGTGATGAGGCCATTCGGCTGGGGCGTCTGCTTTTGCGGATGTATCCTTCCGAGCCAGAGTTGATGGGCCTATTGGCGTTGATGCTGTTGCAGCATTCGCGTTTGGCGGCGCGCTTTGATGCCGCGGGCAATCCCATTTTGCTCGACGATCAAGACCGCGGCTTGTGGAAACGCGCGCCGATCCAAGAGGGTTTAGCGCTGATCGATAAAGCGATGCGCGCGCGCAAACCGGGGCCGTATCAAATTCAAGCGGCGATTGCGGGGCTGCATGCGGTCGCCGATACGCCTGCTGAGACCGATTGGGCCGAGATCGATGCGCTCTATGCGGCGCTCGAACAGCATAGTCCGTCTCCGGTGGTGACGCTCAATCGCGCGGTGGCGGTGTCGAAATTGCGCGGGCCGGAAGCGGCGCTCGCCATGATCGAGCCGCTGGCGGCGCGGTTGGACAAGTATTTTTACTTTCACGGCATGCGCGGCGCGATGCTGAAAGAACTGGGCCGCGCCAAGGAAGCGCGCGAAGCCTTCAATCAAGCGATCGCGCTGGCGAACAGTCCGGCGGAAGCAGCGCATATTCGCCAACATCTGGATGCGCTCGCGCAGGAAAACTGAGCCCGCCTGTCGGGTCTGGTCACGCGCGTTCGTTCTAGATTCAGTCAACAGGAGACAATCATGTCGAACTACGAACTGGCGATTGAATTGGAACTCGATGCCCCGGCCGAAAAGCTGTTCCGCTGCTATGCCGAGCCGAAGCTGCTGCAACAATGGTTCGCGCCGAAGCCTTGGACGATCAAAAGCGTCGACAATGATTTTCGCCCGGGCGGCCGCACCTCGTTTGTGATGGTCTCGCCCGAAGGCGAGGAATACCCGAACGCCGGGCTCTATCTCGAGATCGTGCCGAACAAGAAGATCGTCACCACGGACGCCGTCACGCCGGACTTCAAACCGTCGGGGCCATTCATGATCGCGGAGATCAATTTCGAAGATCTCGGCAATGGCAAAACCAGATACCGCGCCATCGCCCGGCATTGGACGGAGGAGACGATGAAGCAGCACGCCGAAATGGGCTTTGAACCGGGCTGGACCCAAACGGCGCGGCAAATGGAGGATTTGGCGAAGACGCTTTAACCCTCGCGCAAGAAAGCCGCGACCTTCTGTCCTGTGCGGGCGTTGATCGCGATCAAATCGCATTGGTGACGCCAGCGTCATTGTGGCCCCGCTGTGAAAGCACAGGGGTATTCCATGATGAAGTTTGGGGCGGCCGCAGTAGCGGCCTTCGCGGCGATGGCGCTGGCGACACCTGCCAATGCGGGCATTCTCGACAATTTCCAGATCAAGGTCGGCGTTTCGGGCGTTCTGCCGGATGAGAGCGGTGACCCCATTCCGGTCGACATTTCCGATGAATGGGTGCCTTCGGCGCAGATCGAATATTTCTTCAACGATCACGTCTCGGCGGAATTGCTCTGCTGCGTCGCGACGCATGATGTGACGGCGAACGACGGCGCGATTGATCTCGGCGAAGTTTCGCACTTCCCGCCGACGGTGACGCTCAAATATCGCTGGACTGATTTCGGCGCGTTCGAACCCTATGTGGGCGCCGGCGTGAATTTCACCACCTTCTACGACAGCAACCCGCCGGATGGCCTCTCGGTCGAATATGACGACTCGTTTGGTCCGGCTCTGCAGGCGGGCGTCGATTATCGCGTCGACGACCATTGGTTCGTGAATTTCGACGTGCGCCGCATCTGGATCAACACGGACGTGACGATCTCGGGCGCGATCAACGCGACGGATGAAGTCGATATCGACCCGTGGGTGGTCTCGACCTCGATCGGCTACCGCTTCTGAACCTTCACGGGGTGTGGGCGAGTCCTCTCCCTTCACGCACTGACCTACATCTCATCAGAAGCGAATTGGGGACGCGCGGCGAAGTTTCGGCTTCGTCGCGCGTAGCCTTTTGGGCATGCGCCGGCGCCCCGCTTCCGCGGGTGGGGCAGGTGCGGCGCTCGGCGCGCGGCTAGCTGGAATTGTTGAACGCTGGGCATGCGCCGGCCGCTCTTGCGAGTTCTTCAAAATCATCCGGACCGACGAGATATTCGGCGCCGGGCGGGGCGCGCAGCGCCGGCGCGAGGCGGTGCGGCGTCGCGTGCAGGCGCGCGGCGAGGCGTTGGGCGTAGGGCGCGGGATTGTTGAACACGCGCAGCAGCGCTTCGTAGCGTTCGGCCAAGGGCCAAGCGCTGTGAAAGCGCGGGATGTGCGCCGGCGGCGGCGCCCGGCGCGGGCCGGGCGGGTTTGGCGCGCGATCGGTGAACACGCGGAAACTCACGCGCCAGGTCTCTGGCGCTTCAGCTTGGTAATAGCGCAATTTGCGCACGCGTTTGCGTTGCGGGCGCAGCAGCGCGCGTGTGTTCGGCTTTGGATAGGCGCTGGCTTCGATGATGAGCAGACGCCGCATCAAGGCTTCGCCGGCGCGCAGCCACGGGATCAGGATCGCGTAGGCGCGACGCGTCAGCGTGTGCTGCTCGGCCAAATGCGCGGGCGTGCCGAACAGATTGTAGAGCAGATCAAGAAAGCTCGCCGCGATGCGCCACAGCGCCAGCGGCGCGGTGCGGATGGGGGCGGGTGCGT
The DNA here is from genome assembly GCF_036392335.1 of Vitreimonas sp. NCBI lineage: Bacteria > Pseudomonadati > Pseudomonadota > Alphaproteobacteria > Hyphomonadales > Hyphomonadaceae > Vitreimonas > Vitreimonas sp. The sequence goes on along the minus strand of NZ_DASVYD010000055.1, from coordinate 32,914 downwards.
CTGACATGACGCGCATTATGCGGGGTGTGGGAGAGGGGTTGGATAGATTTTTTTGCACTTCTTTGAACCCTCTCCCGCTGCGCGGAAACACGCCGAACCCCTCCCAAAAGAGGAGAGGGTTTTCTGAGGGCGAAGCCGATCTTCTCGGCGCCAGGGCTTGAGGCCGCGCAATGCGGGTGAAGCCAAACCGGCGCGGCATGGCGCGAGAGGAGGAAAGCCGATGCGGTCGATGATGCGATGCATGGTGTTGGCGGTTGCGGGCGTGCTGTTGGCCGGCTGCGCTTCGCTCGGCGCGGCGCCGCCCGCGCCGCAACAGAGCGCGCGGCTCTTGTACCAGATCGAAGTGAGCGCGCCGGGCACGCGCAGCCAGGGCTGGCGCGGCGTGCTCTATGGCGAGGACGGCGCGCCCATCGCGCTCGCGCCTGGGGCGCGGATCGAGACCATGGCCGGCGCATTCGTCGGCGTCGCTTGTCCCTATGCCTGGAGCACGTGCGGCGCGATCGAGACGCGCATGCATGCGTGGATGCAAAGCCACGATCACAACATCAATATGCGCGAACGCTGGACGTATCGTCTGCAAGCGCGCGGCGACGCCGTGCACGGCGAGCTGCTGCGCGATGGCGTTGCGCTGACCAACGGCGACGAAGTGCTGACGCCGATGGGCCTGTACCGCCGCACGGAGTCGGGGTGGCGGCATGTGAGTGGGGGGTAGGGCGCCGGGACGCGCTGGTTCTTGGAGACCCCTCTCCCGCAGTGCGGGACGGCAGGGTGAGGGGCCGGCTCCGTCGTGAGAGATTGGGCGCTCCCAGTCGTTCGCTCGCGTTCGTTCTGAAACGCTTGCGCTCCACCCTCACCCAACCCTCTCCCTCCCAAAGGAGGGAGAGGGCTTTTTGAGCTAGCGCAGGGCTAATGCGGCGCGTGCGTTCCCCCTCTCCCTTGCGGAGAGGGGGTTAGGGGGTGAGGGGCGTGAAGCTGCCGCGATGCTGCGCGACCGGGCTGCGCGAACTTGCCAAGTGCGCGCTCGTGTTTGCGCCCCTCATCCCCCGGCCCCTTCTCCGCAAGGGAGAAGGGGAGTCCGCGCGTGCGTCTTCGTGCGACAGCGTCTCGCTCAGCCACGGGACGAGATCAGGATGGCGCTTGCGCGCCTGCGCCAGCTGCGCCGCATAGATCGCCACCGCGCCATGCTCGCCAGCGTGGTTCACGCGCAGGATGCGGGGGATGAGGCGGGGCATTTGTGGTGTGGGTAGCGGACTGACCATCTGAAGCGCGATCGTAAACGCCCGTCGACGCCGATGGCAACTTAGGGTAGTGGGGTTTGAGCTTTGGGGGGATCGCGGATGTGTTGGCCATTGCCGGACGGATGGGAAATTCACTGGGATCTTTGGGTTGAAGTGATCGGGCACATTGCCTGGCCGTTCGTAGCGCTCATTGCAGCATTGCTTTTTGTCGGACCAGTGCGCCGCCTTGTTGAGCGTGCGAATAAATTCAGCGCTGGGGGGATATCCTTCGAGGCTCAGGCGCTGACTGCGAAGGTGGAAGCTATTGATGACCAGCCAGAGTCGGCCCCGACATCAGAAGCTGCGCAAGACGCGGCGCAAGACCTTCCGACTTCGGCGGAGGTCATCACAACAAACCAGAGAAGGCTTGAGCCAGGCTGGGACTCGATCGTTCAGCGCCTGCAAGAGGCCTTTAGGCTAATCGAGGAGCAAAGGCCTGATCGGTTGCCACAGCTGGCGCGAACCTACTTCCGTCAGCGAAAATACGTGCTTTGCTGGAATCAGCTTGTACTAAATGGATGGATTAGCTTCGAGTTGCGAGACGTGCTCAAGTCTCTCTACGAATTGCGTGAGAAGGCCGCGGTCGGACAGCTTGGCGAAGACTCCGTCGATATCTTCAATCGAAACGCTGACAAATCCGCGCTGAGCATCCTCAACGCCGTTCGGTATAGATTGCGCGAGCCTGTTGCCGTGCGCACCTAGCAACGCACGGAGCTGCCCTGCGGCCCGACCGCTTCGGACCACCTTTCCCGCTCGCGGGGGAGCTGCGTCGTCTGGTGTGTGTCGTTAGGCTCGACGTCAGCGACATCGATTCGGATAGGCCTTCGGGGAGGGTATTGCGATGGACGGCCAAGCAGCGTTGCTTTGGGCGCAGGTCGCGACGGCGGCAGCGACCGCAATTGCCACCATTGGTCTCGTCGTCTTCACCTGGATGCTCGCAGAACGCACGTCGCAGCCGCACGTCGTGGCGACGCTCGAAGCCAACCAATGGTCGATGATACATATTGACTTGATCTTGGCGAACACAGGGAACGCCGTGGCGTACGATGTTCAACTTGTCTTTGAACCACCATTGGCGTCCGAAGAGTTGGAGCGACGCAAGAGGGCGACGCCGCTTGCGGAGCTTGCACTCTTAAAACCCGGTCAGTCGTTCGCGAGTTTTGTCGGCGAGTATCAATCGTTCAAAGGCGTCGAGTATCAGATAAAGATAATGTGGCGCCGGGCTCCTGGCCGGGGCCGTGTTGAAACGAACGAGTATAAATTCCGCATTGATCAATTCGCGGATGTAACGCAGCTGGGTGAGGCAAGGCCGGACGTCCAAATCGCGAAAGAGATTAAGAAGATTCGCGAGGAATGGGGGCGCGTGGCATCTGGCTTTAAGAAGCTTGAAGTGAATATTCACAGCTCGCAGGATCGGGACGCAGATCGTCGGAAGCGTGACGAATTTTATCGCGAGAAACGTGAAGCATCTTCGGCATCGGAAAAGACTAACCCCGATGCAAGTTCCGAAGACTAGCTAGGGCCCCTTCCTCCGTCGTCCGCGATACGGCGCTTTGCCTTTTCGCACCGTGGTCGCCGTCGCACGATCGCCGTCGCGCGCTTCGCGGACGGCGTCGTTGGCGGCGGCGCTGATGGCGCTCTGTCGCGCCAACGGATCGTCGGCGATGAGGAGTTCGGTGGTTTGGAGTTTCTTGATTTCGTCGCGGAGGCGCGCGGCGGTTTCGAATTCCAAGTCGGCGGCGGCGTCCTTCATCTGCTTTTCTAGGTCGGCGATGTAGCTCTTGATGTTGTGGCCGATGAAGGGGGTGGTGTCTTCGCGGGCGCCTTTGCCGCGTTCTTTGAGGCCGGCGCCGCGCTTGAAGGACATGGGATCGCGCGGGTCGATGGTCAGGGAATCCTTTTCATAGACGCTGTCGAGGATGTCCTTGATGTGGCTCTTGATGCTTTGCGGCGTGATGCCGTGTTCGAGATTGTAGGCGGCTTGTTTCTCGCGGCGGCGCGCGGTTTCGGCCATCGCGCGCTCCATCGAGCCGGTGATCTTGTCCGCGTAGAGGATGACCTTGCCGTCGATATTGCGGGCGGCGCGGCCGATGGTTTGCACCAGTGAGGTCTCGCTGCGCAGGAAGCCTTCCTTGTCGGCGTCGAGAATGGCGACGAGGCCGCATTCGGGAATGTCGAGACCTTCGCGCAAGAGGTTGATGCCGACCAGCACGTCGAAGGCGCCGAGGCGCAGATCGCGGATGATTTCGATGCGCTCGACCGTGTCGATGTCGGAGTGCATGTAGCGCACGCGTACGCCTTGCTCGTGCATGTATTCGGTCAAATCCTCGGCCATGCGCTTGGTGAGCACGGTGACGAGGGAGCGGAGATCTTTCTTCGCCGCTTCCTTCACTTCGGCGATGACGTCATCGACTTGGCTGTGCCCATGCGCTTGCACCGGGCGCACTTCGACCGGTGGATCGATCAGGCCGGTGGGGCGGATGACTTGTTCGGCGAAGACGCCGCCGGTGCGCTCGAGCTCCCAGCCGCCCGGCGTGGCCGAGACGTGGATGCTTTGCGGGCGCATCGCGTCCCATTCCTCGAATTTGAGCGGACGATTGTCCATGCATGAGGGCAGGCGGAAGCCGTAATCGGAGAGCGTTTTCTTGCGGTTGAAGTCGCCGCGATACATGCCGCCGATTTGCGGAATGGTGACGTGGCTTTCGTCGGTGAAGACGAGGGCGTTGTCGGGGATGTATTCGAACATGGTCGGCGGCGGCTCGCCGGGTTTGCGGCCGGTGAGATAGCGGCTGTAATTCTCGATGCCGGCGCAGGAGCCGGTGGCGAGCATCATCTCCATGTCGAAATTCACGCGCTGTTCGAGGCGCTGGGCTTCGAGCAATTTGCCTTCGGCTTTGAATTGCGCGAGGCGGCCGTCGAGTTCGAGTTTGATCTGCTCGACCGCCTGTTGCAGCGTCATTTTTGGCGTGACGTAGTGCGAGTTGGCGTAGACTTTGACGGCGGGGAGGGAGCCGGTCTTGCGGCCGGTGAGGGGATCGAATTCGTCGATGGCTTCGAGTTCGTCGCCGAAGAACGAGAAGCGCCAGCAGCGATCGTCCAAGTGCGCGGGCCAGAGTTCGACGGTGTCGCCGCGCACGCGGAACATGCCGCGCGCGAAGCCAGCTTCGTTGCGCTTGTAATGGGTGGCGACGAGATTGCGGATCAGCTCCTGGCTGTCGATCATGTCGCCGGCTTTCACCGTGAACGTCATGCTGGTGTAGGTCTCGACCGAGCCGATGCCGTAAATGCAGGAGACGGAGGCGACGATGATGACGTCGTCGCGTTCGAGGATCGCGCGCGTCGCGGCGTGGCGCATGCGGTCGATCTGTTCGTTGATGTTGGATTCTTTTTCGATGTAGGTGTCGGTGCGCGGCACATAGGCTTCGGGCTGGTAATAGTCGTAATACGAGACGAAATACTCGACCGCGTTTTCCGGGAAGAATTGTTTGAACTCGCCATAGAGCTGGGCGGCGAGGGTTTTGTTCGGCGCGAGGATGAGCGCGGGGCGCTGCACCGTCTCGATCACCTTGGCCATGGTGAAGGTTTTGCCGGAGCCGGTGACGCCGAGCAGGACTTGGTCCTGGTCGTTGCGCTGCAGGCCTTCGACCAGTTCGGCGATGGCGGTGGGCTGATCGCCGGCGGGCTCGTAATCGCTGACCAGCTTGAATCGCTTGCCGCCTTCGAGCTTTTCCCACGCGCGCGCGGGACGATGCGGCATCCACATCGCGGCGTTGGTGTCAAAGGTGGCGGACGCCTCGGCGACGCCGGGCGGTTTGGGGGAACGGGCCATGAACCGTGAAGATAGGGTGCGGCTGGGGCGTGCGCCAGCTTTGCCGCATAGGGCGCATGGAGCGCGCGCTTGCGTGGCCGAAGTGGCAGGCGCTACACGGGCGGCGTGCTGCAGAGGTTGCTAAGTTTATGAAATTGGCCGCGCGTTTTGTTCAGCTGCCGGTTCAGTTCGATGCTGAACGCTTGGCGCGGGAGATCAACGCGCTGCCGGAAAGCGCTTGGCGCGCGCACCCGCAGGGCTTCGCCGGCAATGATTTCCTGCCGCTGATCGCCGCCCATGGCGAACCGGCCAATGAATCCTTCTCCGAGCCGATGCGGCCGACGCCGCATCTGGAACATTGCCCCTATCTGATCGACACGCTGAAGACGATCGGCGCGTCGCTGGGGCGGACGCGGCTGATGCGGCTGTCGGGCCATGCCGAAGTCACGGTGCATTTCGATGCGCACTATTATTGGCGCGAGCGCATGCGCGTGCACGTGCCGATCATCACCCAGCCGACGGTGCGCTTCATTTGCGGCGACGAAGAAGTGAACATGAAGCCCGGCGAGTGCTGGATCTTCGACACGTGGGCCAAGCACCGGGTGATCAATGACGCGGTGCAATCGCGCGTGCATTTGGTGGCGGATACGGTCGGCGGCGAGGGCTTCTGGGACTTGGCCGTGCGCGGGCGCAATCCGCGGCTGCCGACGCCGCCGGGCTGGAGCGCGCCGGTGGTGGCGCCGTTTGGCGCGCGGGTCTCGGACCTGGATTACGAGCGCATGAACGTGCCCAAGGTGATGACGCCGTGGGAGGTGCGCGACAATATCAATTTCCTGCTCGGCGAGGCGCTGCCGAACCAGCCGGCCTTGGCGGCCACGGCGCAAGTGGCGGGACAGTTCGCGCATACTTGGCGCGGGCTTTGGTCGACCTATGGCGAGAGCGCCGACGGGTTGCCGCGCTATCGCCGGGCGCTGGAAGAATTCGCACGCAAGCTGCAGCAAGTCCGCGCCGATACGGTGAAGCTGCCGAACGACGGCGATCTGTTCATGTTGATGCGGGCGCAGATTATCAGCATCGCGCTCGCGGGTTCCGGGCGGCCTGATCTGGGCGGCGAGCGCCGTGATGGCGGCGCGCAGAACCCAGCGCCGAACGCCGTGCCGATGCCGGCGGTGTCGACGCAAGCGGCGCACGATCCGGAGTTTGATCGCCCGGTATTCATCGTCAATCCGCCGCGCTCGGGCTCATCGCTGCTGTTCGAGACCATGATCGCCGCGCCGGAATTGTTCACGATCGGCGGCGAGAGTCACAGTCTGATCGAAGGCATTCCTGCGTTGAGCTTGGGCGCCAAGCAGGGCGCTTCGAACCGATTGGATCGCAACGACGCCACGCCTGAGACGGTGCGGGAATTGCGGCGGCGCTTCATGGCGGCGCTGCGCGATCGCAATGGTCAGCGCCCGGCGCCGGGCGCGCGCGTGCGCATGCTGGAGAAGACGCCGAAGAATTCTTTGCGCGTGCCGTTCCTGGCGGCGGCGTTTCCGGAGGCGCGCTTCGTCTATCTGCACCGCGATCCGCGCGAAGTGTTCGCTTCGATGATGGAAGGCTGGGAATCGGGACGTTTCCGCACCTATCCGAACTTGCCGGGCTGGGAAGGCGAGCTGCCCTGGTCGTTCTTGCTGACGCCGGGCTGGCGTGATCTGGCAAGGCTGCCGCTGAACGAACGGGTGGCGTCGCAATGGGCGACGACGACGCAAATCCTGCTGGACGATCTTGAGGCGCTGCCGCGCGAGCGCTGGATGGTGTCGCGCTATGATGCGCTGCTGGCTGATCCCAACGCGGAAGTGCGCCACATCTGCGAGACCATGGATTTGCGCTGGGACGTGACGCTCGGCGCGCAGCTGCCGCTGTCCTCGCACACGGTGTCGAGGCCGCGCGCAGAGAAATGGCGCGATCGCGAAGCGCAAATTACAGCAGTTCTGCCGCGCGTGGCGCCGCTGATCGATCGCGTGAGCCGCTTGGCGGCGCGTTAGGCGCTATTCCTCGCGGCGTACGCGATGCGCCGGACCGCCGCGCGAACCGACCAGCATGAAGCTGCCCATGGCCGCGCGGCGCACGGTGACCGTATCGCCGGCGCGGACGTTGGAGGGGCTGCGGATTTCAGACTGGGTCCAGGTCTGGCCGTTGGTCATCTCGAAGCGCGCGCGACCGTAGGCGTCTCGCGCAACGCGTTCGATCTGCATCTGGATATTATCGACCTCTTCGCGCTGCTCGTCGCGCACGCGCGGCAGGATGCCGGAGAGGCTGGGGAGCGAGAAACCGAAGGATTCACGCTCGATGGTGGCGACCTGTTCACGGTCGACCGAGACGATGCGGCCTTCGCGCTCTTCCTGGGCCAAGCGGCCGACGGCGGAATCGTAGCAGGCGAGGCGCTCTTGATTGTCCGCGACATTGGCGCAGCCATAGACGCGGCTAAGTGCTTCAGGCGTGCCAGCGGCGGGGGGCGTTTGAGCTAAAGCCGTGCCGCAAAACAGAAAAACGACGATACCCGCAAGCCAACGCATCATGGAATACACTCCCGCTCGACGTTTGGGTTACAGCCAAGACGTGGCTTTGAGAAGGCGCAGGGTGTGTGGTGGCAGCGGGATGCCTCCTGCGGGAGAGTTCCCACGTCCGCCTGACACGTAAACGACACACCTCTTGTTCATCCGCCGCAAACTTGGGCATGTTCCCCGTCTGTTCGTCGATTCATCTCCTAATCATGTTTGACCCGGGCCAAATTGTGTCGTTAGCGTTGCCCCAGCAAGGCGGGGAGCTTGTGCATCGTGTCATCACGATGGCGGGCCCAGGGTAGCCTGCAGCTATGGGGGTTCATTACCAATGGCATCAAATAAGTCTCAAAATGGTACGCGCCGTTCGCTTTGGATGGGTGCGTCCGTGCTTGCTGCTACGGCAGCGGCGCTGACGGCCACTCCGACGTACGCGCAAGACGAAGATAACGAAATCGTGGTCACCGGCACGCGCATCCGCCAGCCGAACCTCGAATCGCCTGTTCCGGTTCAAACGTTGAACTCGGAAGTGCTCGACCTGTCGGGCTCCAACAATGCGCAAGACGTCCTGCGTGAACTGCCGGTGTCCGGTATTCCGGCCATTTCGAGCACGAACTCGGTGTTCTCGACTCAATTCGCCGGCATCAACACCGTCGACCTGCGTAACCTCGGCGAAAACCGCAACCTGGTCCTGTTGAACGGCCGTCGTTTCGTCGGCGGCGTCGCCGCTTCGAACATCGTCGACTTCAACATGCTCCCGACCGAACTGATCGAGCGCGTGGACGTGATCACCGGCGGCGCCTCGGCGGTGTACGGCTCTGACGCCCTCGCCGGCGTCATCAACGTCGTGACCCGTTCGGACTTCGAAGGTCTGGTGGTGAACCTGCGCGGCGGCATCAGCGAGCGCGAAGACTTCGAAAACTACGGCGCGAGCTTCACGCTGGGTTCGAACTTCGACGGCGGCCGCGGCAACGCGGTTCTGAACGCGTCGTGGGGCAACGAGGGCGGCATTTACGCCACCCACCGTGGCGACCAAGGCATGGGCATCGACTGCTTCGCCACTGGCGGCCCCCCCGGGAACAACGTCGCGCCGCAATTCTGCCCGGCCTATAGCTCGTTCTCCGCGAATACCCGCCTGATCGTGGCCGACGGCCCGGTCAGCCCCGTCAACCGGATTTACAATCCGGACACCGACGCGGTCGAAACGTTCTCAACGCCGGTGCATGGCTTTAACCGCTCGGCTCGCCGTAACCTCGCCATTCCGCTGGAACGCTTCTCGTTCCAAACGCTGGTGAATTACGACGTGGCGCCGTGGGCCAACGTGTTCGCGGAAGCCGTCTATGGCCGCACCGAATCGGCTTCGGACATCGAGCCGTTCGCCATGGGCACCGCCGACATCTTCCCGTCGGAAGTCTTCTGCGACAGCGCGGCTCTCGATTCCGATAACGATGGCGACATTCTTGAGTGCCACAACGGCGTCCAACTCTCGAACCCGCTGATTCCGGAAGCCGTCCGCGTCGCCGCCCGCCTGCGTCCGGGCAACGCCGGCCGTTCGGATGACGATATCCGTATCGGCTTCGCGCGCCGTCTGACGGAAGTCGGCAACCGCGGCGCCTCCGCGGAACGTGAAACCTTCCGCTTGCTGACGGGCGTTCGCGGCGACGTGAACGAAGACGTCCGCTTCGAAGTCGCGCTGAACTATGCGCGCACCTCGGACACGCAGTTCGGCAGCGGCCAGATCATCGCGCAAAACGTGCGCTATGCTCTTGACGCGATCGACCTGGACGGCGACCCGCTCACGACCGACGACATCGTTTGCCGCGATGAAGCCGCCCGTGCCGAAGGCTGCGTCCCGCTCGACCTGTTCAACGGCCCGGGCACGATCACCGACGAGATGCTCAACTGGATTGACGGCGTGACCCTGCGTCAGGCCTTCAACGAGCAGACCTACGCGATCGGCTTCTTGGAAGGTGATTTCTCGCTCGGCTTCCTGCCGGACAACATCGCTTGGGTCATCGGCGCCGAGACGCGCGTTGAATCGGCCAAGGACATCACCGACGCGCTGACCCGCACGGGTCAGAACGCTGGTAACGTCGCTGGCTCCACGAGCGGCCGCTTCCGCGTCGGCGAGTTCTTCGGTGAAGCTCAGATCCCGTTGCTGCGTGATCTGCCGTTCGCTCAAGACCTCACGCTGAACCTCTCGGCGCGTACCTCGAACTACGAACGTGCGGGCTCCGAGCTTCAAACGGACGCGTACGCGGCGAGCCTCGAGTACGAACCGGTTGACGGCCTGCGCTTCCGTACGCAGTTCGCCCGCGCCGTGCGCGCGCCGAACGTCGGCGAGTTGTTCGGACCTCCGGGCGAAACCTTCGCTGTGGTCGGCGACCCGTGCTCGGGTCTGACCCTCGATGGCGGTATTCCGGCGTTCTACAACATCCGCGAAGACGTGGCTGATCCGACGAACGTGACTTCGAGCGGCATCGACGCCTCGACGGTTGGTTCGCAAGAAGCGATCAATTGCTACGCCGACCCGCTGATCCAGCAACGCGTCACCCTCACGGGCGGCTTGGTGCTGTCGCAGCCGGAAGTGCAAGGCGTCGGCGGCTTCGTCGGCGGCGGCAGCTTGGGTCTGTTCGAAGAAACCGCCGATACGTTCACGGCCGGCTTTGTTCTGCGCTCGCCGCTGAGCAATCCGTGGCTGAGCGGCTTGACGGTTTCGGTCGACTATTACGACATCGAGATCACGGACGGCATCGGTTCGCTGGGTCGCCAGACCTCGCTTGACCGCTGCTACGAAGATGCCGCGTCCTACGATCCGGCCAGCGCCTTCTGCCAAAACGTCGTGCGCTTCGACTCCGGTCCGTTCATTGGTGCGGTCGACCAGGTCAACTCGAACCTGCAAAACCTCGCAACGATCTGGACGTCGGGTGTCGACTACCAGGCCCAGTACAACCTCAACTTCGCGGATGCGGGTATCCTCCAGGGCACCTTCCTCTCGGAAGGCGAGATCCAACTGGCGGCCAACTACACGCACTTGGCGGAATGGGAGCGTGAGGCGTTCGCGGGCGACCCGATCCAAAGCTTCCGTGACACCGTTGGTGTCCCGGGCGACAAGGGCACGGTTCGCTTCACGTACCGCCAAGGCCCTGTGACCTGGGCGTGGAACGCGGCCTATATCGGCGAAGTGGACGTGTTCGGCGAAAGCTCGGGCTATTACATCCCGACGCAGTGGTTCCACAGCACCCAGGTCCGTCTGACCTTCAACGAATCTCACGAAGTGTTCTTCGGCGTGAACAACATCTTCGACGAGTACGTTCCGGTCGGCGGCACCAACGGCGACTTCGGTCAGACCGTGGGTTGGACCACGTTCCCGGACATCTACGACGGTATCGGCCGTCGCTTCACCGCCGGCACCCGCCTGCGCTTCTAAGCGACAGTCAAAACGTAGAAAATAAACTGGCGGCGGGCTCTCGGGCCCGCCGCTTTATTTTTGGCCGATCTTTGCCAGTGCAGAGCGCGTATCTGGCTTGACGGGTAGGCCTCGGCTCCGTATTTGTCCGGCCTCATTCGGAACGGCTGCGGTCCCGAACTTCACGCACCGCCCCGCCGATTGGCTTTATCTAAGGCGCGCCACCTGGCGGTTCCCGAAAAAGGGCCCGCTTGGCGCGCTGTTCGAGTTTGAAAGTACGGAACGGAAGAGGCGAATGCCGACGATTAATCAGCTGATCCGCAAGCCGCGGTCCCCGAAGCCGGTGCGGAATAAGTCGCCGGCCCTGAAGGCCAGCCCGCAGCGTCGCGGCGTCTGCACGCGCGTCTACACCACGACCCCGAAGAAGCCGAACTCGGCGCTGCGTAAGGTCGCCAAAGTCCGTCTCACCACCGGCATCGAAGCCGTGTGCTACATCCCGGGCGAAGGCCACAATCTGCAAGAACACTCGGTCGTGCTCATCCGCGGCGGCCGCGTGAAGGACTTGCCGGGCGTTCGCTATCACATCCTGCGCGGCGTGCTCGACACGCAAGGCGTGAAGGACCGGAAGAAGCGCCGCTCGCTCTATGGCGCGAAACGACCGAAGTAAGGAAGAGATCAGATGTCCCGCCGTCACCGCGCCGAGCCGCGCGAAGTTCTGCCCGATCCCGTTTATGGCGATCTCGTTCTGACCAAGTTCATGAACTACGTCATGTACGAGGGCAAAAAGTCCGCTGCCGAGCAGATCGTCTATGGCGCGCTCGAGACCGTCGAGAAGAAGATGAAGCGCCCCTCGATCGAGGCGTTCCATGACGCGCTGGCCAATGTCGCGCCGGCGATCGAAGTGCGCTCGCGCCGCGTCGGCGGCGCCACGTATCAGGTGCCGGTGGAAGTCCGCCCGGAACGCCGCCAAGCGCTGGCGATCCGCTGGCTCGTGGGCGCCGCGCGCGCCCGCAACGAGAACACGATGCAGGAGCGCCTCGCCGGCGAACTCATCGACGCCTCGAACAATCGCGGCAACGCGGTGAAGAAGCGCGAAGACACGCACCGGATGGCGGAAGCCAACCGCGCCTTCTCGCACTATCGCTGGTAATCAGCTCAATCGCCGGCGTGCGCCGGCCTTAAAGACCGCCGTTCCCCGTGGACGGCGGTCTAAACACGGACAGAATTGTCATGGCCCGTCAGTATAAAATCGAAGATTACCGCAATTTCGGCATCATGGCCCACATCGATGCGGGCAAGACCACGACGACCGAGCGGATTCTGTTCTTCAGCGGCAAGTCGCACAAGATCGGCGAAGTCCATGATGGCGCGGCCACGATGGACTGGATGGAGCAGGAGCAAGAGCGCGGCATCACCATTACGTCGGCGGCGACGACGACGTTCTGGAAGGACAAGCGCCTCAACATCATCGACACGCCCGGACACGTCGACTTCACCATCGAAGTCGAGCGCAGCTTGCGCGTGCTCGACGGCGCCGTCGTCGTGCTCGACGGCAACCAAGGCGTTGAGCCGCAGACCGAAACCGTTTGGCGCCAAGGCGACAAGTACAAGGTGCCGCGGATCATCTTCGCCAACAAAATGGATAAGACCGGCGCTGACTTCTACATGTGCGTGGAAGACATCAAGAAGCGCCTGGGCGCCCGACCGGTGCCGATGCAATTGCCGATCGGCTCGGAATCCAATTTCCGCGGCATGGTCGATCTGGTCGAGATGAAGGCGATCGTCTGGAAGGATGATCCGTCGGGCATGAAGTTCGACGTCGTCGATATTCCGGACGACCTGAAGGACAAGGCCGCCGAATACCGCGCGGGTCTGGTCGAAGCCGCCGTCGAACTCGACGATGCGGTGATGGAAAAGTATCTCGAAGGCGAAGAGCCGGATACGCCGACGCTGAAGCGTCTGATCCGCGCCGCCGTGCTGAAGAGCGCCTTCTATCCGATGTTCTGCGGCTCGGCCTTCAAGAACAAGGGCGTGCAGCCGCTGCTCGACGCCGTCGTCGATTATCTGCCGAGCCCGATCGATCGCCCGGCGATCAAGGGCGTCGACATGGACGACCCGGAGAAGGAAATCATCCGCAAGAGCGACGACGCCGAGCCGCTCTCGCTGCTGGCGTTCAAGATCATGGACGACCCGTTCGTCGGCACGATCACGTTCTGCCGCATCTATTCGGGCGTGCTGAACGCGGGCGACAGCTTGCTGAACTCGACGCGCGACAAGAAAGAGCGCGCCGGCCGCATGCTGCTGATGCACGCCAACAACCGCGAAGACATCAAGGAAGCCTATGCGGGCGATATTCTCGCGCTGGCGGGCCTGAAGGAAGTTCGCACGGGCGACACGCTCTGCGATCCGAACAAGCCGGTCATCCTCGAGCGCATGGAATTCCCGGAGCCGGTTATCGAAGTGGCGATCGAGCCGAAGTCGAAGGCCGACCAGGAAAAGCTGGGCGTGGCGCTGTCGAAGCTCGCCGCGGAAGATCCGTCTTTCCGCGTGTCGACCGATCAGGAATCCGGCCAGACCATTCTCAAGGGCATGGGCGAACTCCACCTCGACATCAAAGTCGACATTCTGCGTCGCACTTACAAAGTCGAAGCGAACGTGGGCGCGCCGCAGGTGGCCTACCGCGAAAAGCTCGGCAAGGGCGCGACCATCGACTACACGCACAAGAAGCAAACCGGCGGTTCGGGGCAGTTCGCGCGCGTGAAGCTCGAATTCGCGCCAGGCGAACCGGGCACGGGCTTTGTGTTCAAGAACGCGATCGTCGGCGGCGCGGTGCCGAAGGAATACGTACCGGGCGTCGAAAAGGGCCTGAACATGAGCAAGGAAAACGGCCTGCTCGCCGGCTTCCCGCTCATCGACTTCACCGCCACGCTGGTGGACGGCGCCTACCACGACGTCGACTCGAACGTGCTGACCTTCCAGATCGCCGCGCAGGCGGCCTTCCGCGAACTGAAGGAGCAAGGCGATCCGCGTCTGCTCGAGCCGGTTATGAAGGTCGAAGTGACGAGCCCGGAAGAATATGTGGGCTCGGTGATCGGCGACCTGAACTCGCGTCGCGGCATGATCCAAGGTCAGGACATGCGCGGCAATGCGACGATCATCAACGCGCAAGTGCCGCTGGCCAACATGTTCGGCTACGTGAACACGCTGCGTTCGTTCTCACAGGGCCGGGCGTCCTACGTGATGGAATTCTCGCACTACGAAGAAGTGCCGAAGGCCGTCGCGACGGAAGTGTTGTCGAAGCTGCGCGCGTAAGCGCGACGAGACCGCAAAACACGAAGGCCGCTCCGAAAGGGGCGGCCTTTTTGTTTGCGCTGTGGTTCCGGCCCATCGCGAACTGTGCCAACCATAGCGGCGAGGGAACGCCGGCCTTGGCCTGCAGCTATGGGGATCGTCTTTGCGCGCGCTGATCGCATTTTTCGCTGTTCTGTTCATGACCGCGAGTGCGGCTGGGCAGACCTCAACGGCTCAACATTTCGAGGGCGAGCTGACGACGCGCGGGGCGCGGGCGAGCTTTCCGCTGCAGCTTGAGGCGGGCCAGATCGTGACGCTGCAGACCAGCGCCGAAGGCCTCGACACCGTACTGACGCTGAACGGGCCCGGCGGACGCGCCGTGGCGGAGAATGACGATCAGGGCGATGGCCTGCTGACCTCGCGCATCGTGCATGTGGTGCAGACGAGCGGCGCGTATAGCGCGGTGGTGACGGGGTTCAACGGCGCGCAGGGCGCGTTTGAGCTTGATGTATCGTACGGCCTGGATGTCGGCCTTTCGGATGCGGCGCGTATTCTGCGGGAGGAGCGCCGGTCGCTGAGCGCGCAGACGACAGAGATTCGCGTGCCGGTGACGTTGCGCGCGGACGAGATTTTCGTGGCGTCGACATTCGCGCTTTCGCCGGAGCTCGATACGACGCTCACGCTACGCAACGCCGCCGGCGAAATCCTAGCGCAGAACGACGATCGTGGCGACGGCAGCCTCAATTCGCAGATCATTTATCAGGCTGCGCGCGCGGGCCGTTACGAGATCGTGGCGAGCTCTTATGGCGGCAACGGAATTGGCGACTTCATGCTGTCGCTGGCGATCGATCCGGAGGCCGAGGCGCCGTTTAATTTTGCCTCTATCGAAGGGCGCGTGATCGCGCGACACGAAGGCGAGATCGGTGATGCGCAGCCGTCGCATCAATATCAAGTCACGCTCGCGGCGGGACAAACCTTGCTGGCGGTCGCAGATGTGACGGGCGGCAATCTTGATCCGGTGCTGCGTGTGAACGCGCCGGACGGCTTGCCAGTCGCGCTGAATGACGATCGCGGCGACGGATCATTGAATTCAGCGGTGGCGTTCACCGCGCGCGAAGCGGGCGTCTACATTGTGGAGCTTTCGCGCTTTCGCCAGGGCAATAGCAGCGGCGGCTTCCGTTTGGTGCTGTCGTCCGTCGATGCGTCGGTGGTGGCGACGCTGCAGAATTTGTTGGCCAACCAGGTGAGTCTGAGCGGGCCGGAGCTGGCGGTGGAGACGCAGGACTTCCGTGTCGCCTACACGCTCGAAGGCCGCGATGCGTCGACGGAAGATTATGCGCGCGCGGTGGCGAACACGCTGCAGCGCATGCTGCTGGCGCAGGAGCAGCTGGGTTTCGCCGCGCCGGTGCGCGCCGATGACGGGCGCTACCATGCCTATGTCGCCGACGCGCGCGGCGTGATGGGGTATGCCAAGGCGGAGCAAGTGGTGTTCGATAACCCCAATACGGCTGATGTGCGCGAGACGTCAGCGGCGCGCGGGGTGCTGGTGATTGACAATGATTTCGGCAGCATGGGCAAGAAGGCGTCCGCCGAAAGCCTGATGCACGCGACGGTGACGCACGAGTTCAATCATATCGTGCAATACGGCTACGATTCCGAAGAGGGCCTGCAATGGCTCTATGAATCGACCGCCTCGTGGGTGGAGGTGGCGACGGCGGGCGCAGATCAGGACGCGTCCGGTTACGTCGAAACCGATTTCCTGGCGCCGCAGCTGTGTTGGACGACGAGCACGCCTGGCCACAATTACGCACAATGGACGTTGCTCCAATCGCTTGCGGATGTGCATGGCGATCGCATCGTTGCGCGTTTGTGGGAAAACGCCGTCGCTTATGACGGACTTGAGACCATGTCGCGGACGCTGAGCGCGGTCGGCACCGATATTCCGGCGGCGCTGCAGCGCTGGCGCGTGCAGAATTTCGCGCGCGATTATGATCTGGCGCCCGTGCTGGGGCGCGCGGTGGCGTTGAGCGGCGCGATCGCGCGTGATGGCGTTTGGCGCCCGCGGAGCGGCGTCGAGCAATTGGGCGCGAATTATGTGACGCTGCGCCTGCGTGGGCCGCGGATGTTCACGCTGAACGGCGACGATAATCTTGAACTCATCGCGCTCGGTCTGCGCAATGGTCGGGTCGAAGCCTATCCGCTTGGGCGCGGCGGCGTGTTTGACGCATCGCGCTTTGCCTATGCGGCGCTGATGGTGTTCAACCGCGCGGTGCCGGAGCAGCCGGGCGCATGCGAGAGCGCAACTTACGCCATCGATGTCGCGCCGGCGGCGCGTACGCCTGCGCCAACGCCAGCCTACCAGTTCGACGCACGTCATTTCGCGCCGCCGTGGTGAGGCGTGTCGCCCTTCCCAGTGCGGGGAGGGCGCGCGCGTTTACGCCGCCGCTTGCTTGAAGTCGCCGAGCTGGGCGTCGAGCGCCCGCGTGAAGGCGGGGCGTGCGGTGCAACGCTCGACATAGGCTTTGAGGCGCGGCTCGGTGTTGGTGAGCTCGGGCAAAATACGCAGCACGGTTGACATCATGAGATCGCCGGCGGTGAAATTCTCGCCATCGAGATAGGGCTTGTCACCGAGCGCGGTTGCAAGGCCGGCGAGGCGCTTGAGCGCGAATTCGACGGCGCCGGGGCGGCGAAGTTTGGCCCATTCCTCGTTGGCGTGGAAAAGATCGATCACGGCCACCTGCATCACCCACGGCTCAATCGAATTGAGCGCGGCGATCAGCCATTGCATGGCGCGGGCGCGCGCGGCGGGATCCTTCGGCAGCAGCGTTTCGCTGCGCTCGCCGATGTGCAGCACGATCGCGCCGGATTCGAAGAGCACGAAGCCGTTCTCTTCAAAGATCGGCACTTGGCCGAACGGCTGCAGCGCGCGGTAATCGGGTTTGTCCTGATCGCCCATGGCGAGCAGCCGCGTCTGATACGGGATGCCGGCTTCTTCGAGCGCCCAACGCACGCGTAGATCGCGGACTTGGCCTTGGGCGAAATCCGGCACCCATTGAAAAGCGGAAATGGTGATCATGTCAGGCGTCCATGCTTGGGATCGGGTTGCAGGGCATGATTTCCACGGCGTCGCCCGGGAAGATCGAAAAGTGCGGATGGTTTTCGAACAATTTGGCGGCGGCGTCGTGCGAGTCGGCTTCGACGATGACGTAACCGGCAATGTTGTTGCTGGCGTCGCTGACGCCGCTTTTGTCGACGCGTTTGGTTTTGCCGAGCGGACCGCCTTCAACAACGATCGCGGCTTCGTGCTTCTCGCCCCAAGCATGCCAGGCTTGCATGCCTTGGCTTTCACGGGCTTTGCGCTCCGCATCGCTGAGCCGCGCCCAACCGGAGCTTTCGAATGCTTTCGGCGTGCCGGTGAATATCGCCATGTATTTCATGGTATGGCCTTCCCTTGGTGTTGCGCCGCGTAGGCCGCGAGCTTGTTGAAGAGCGAAGTCCAGCCGCCGATGTGGGAGTCGCGGCGTTCGACGCTGGTGAACGGCGTCTGATGAAAGATTTGCGTGGTGCGTCCGTCCGCTTCGGCGCGGAAGGTGATAGTGACGGTTGTCTCGGTGTCCGACGCCGGGCCTTGCTCCCAGCGCCAAGTGAAGACCAAGCGATGCGGCGGCTCGATCTCGCGGTACTCACCATGAAACCAATTATCGCCGTGATCCTTGGAGCGGATCATGCCGCGATATTTTCCGCCGACGCGGAAATCCATTTCCATCTCGGGGCAATCGAAGCCTTCGGGGCCCATCCATTTCTGGAAATGATTGATGTCGCTCCATAGCGAGAACATCAAAGCCGGTGGCGCGTCGAAGGTGCGCGAGATGAGCAATTCGTCGTCGGCAAGTGTGGCGCTCATTTCGGCGTGTCCTTGATTTTGAGTTCGGCGATGTAGGCGTCCATTTTGTCGAAGCTGCCGGTCCAGAAGCGCCGGTAGTGCTCGAGCCAAGCGTCAACGTTCTTCAGCGCCTTCGTTTCCAGGCGGCATGGACGCCATTGCGCGTCTCGCCCCCGGCTGATGAGGCCGGCGTGTTCGAGCACTTTGAGATGCCGCGAGATCGCCGGCAGGCTGATGTCGAAGGGCGCGGCGATTTCATTCACGGTCGCCTCGCCCTCGGCCAAGCGCGCGAGAATGGCGCGGCGGGTGGGGTCGGCGAGCGCGAACAGGGTCTCGGAGAGGGGGTCGGATGCCTGCATTTAACCAATTATGCAATTAATGTAGTGGTTAAATAAAGACCAATCTGTTCGCCGTCAAGCCCGGGCGCATCTGAATGCGCTCCACGCCGCATCTTTCCTGGCGAGGCTTATTGGGAGGAATCCGTGCGCGTAACTTTTGCGGCGGTGGCGGCGGCCACATGTGCTTTGTCTGGCCCAGCGGCGGCGGAGCTATTCAATCAGGATGCGGTGACGGTTCGCCACGCGGCGGCGGTGCTTGAAGTGATCCCGGAAGATCGCACGGACGTGGATGTCGCGATTGCGCAGAACGCGCGCTTGCCAGCGATCAGCGCGCGTGTGGATGGCGAGCGCGTCGTCATCGATGGCGGCCTGCGCAATCGCTTCCGTGGCTGCACGTCGATGTTCGGCGGCCAGCCGCAAGTGCGGATCTCCGGCATCGGCGGGGTCAGCCGCGAGGACCTGCCGCGCATCACCTTGCGCGTGCCGCGCACGCTCGATCTCGATGTCGGCGGCGCGGTGTTCACCAATGTGCGCGCCTCGGCGGGCGGGCGGCTCGAATTCAATGGCTGCGGCGACACGCGCGTGGCGGCCGTGAGCGGCGGGCTGGATGTCGAGCTCAACGGCTCGGGCGATGTGAATGTCGCGGACGTGAGCGGGGCGCTCAATGCGTCGCTCAATGGCTCGGGCTCGCTCGAAGTGTTGCGCGCCGGCGGCAATGCGGCGTTGCGCCTGAATGGATCGGGCGACCTGGAGGTGGGCGATGTTGGCGGCGCGGTGGAGGCCCGGCTGAATGGATCTGGCTCGCTGGAGGTGGGCGCTGTCGGCAATGGCGCACGACTGGCGGTGGCCGGTTCGGGCGACGTGGATGCGGGCGCGGTGCGTGGAGCATTGAGCGTGGATGTGCGCGGCTCGGGTAGCGTGGACGTGGCATCGGTGGATGGGCCGAGCGCCGACCTTGCGTTGACCTCGTCCGGCGACATCGACGTGGCCCGCGGACATGTCGGCGTCCTGAACGCACGCAGTGCGGGCTCCGGCAATGTGAGCTTCGGCGGCGCGGCGCAGACCACGCGCGCGTCGGTGAGCGGGTCTGGCGACATCTCGATCGCCGACGCGGGCCGCGTTGAGGAATTGCGCGACAGCGGTTCGGGCAGCGTGCATGTCGGTCGCTAGCGCGCGCTGATATCGCCAAAAAACAAAGCGCCCCAACCGTGAGGTTGGGGCGCAGTGGTTTGAAGAAGGATGCCGTGCTTATGGCGAGGGCGAGAGCGTGAGCAATTGGTTCCCATAGCTCGCGCCGGTTTGGCTCGGGCCGCTGGTGGCGCGATCGTAGAGCGAGTCAGCGCCGAGATCGATGTTGAAGCCGATCGTCCAGCTGGTGACATCATCGTCGAAAACGTCGGCTTGGCGATAGCCGAGTTCGATGCTGAAGGGTTGGCCCGTAAAGCGATATTCGCCGCCGATGCCCCAAAGCGTCACGTCGTCGCCATAGAGTTCATCGTCAGCGAACGTGGCGCGACCGGTGATCGAGAAGTCCGGCGTAAAGAAGTACGAGCCGTCGACTGTCACGCTGGTTGTGGAGGCGTCGAGATCCGAGAAGTCGTAGTTCGCGACCGAGCCGTTGAACACCATGTTCGAGGTGTACCACTGGCCTTCGAGGCCAATGCCGAGGCCCGAATAGATGAAGAGGTCGTCGAGGCTGACAAAGCCGCCGAACGAATAGTTTTCGTTGCGCATGCCGTAGTGCACGGCGGCGTAGCTGGAATCGAGGCAGCAACCGCCAGCGTCGATGCGGTCGGCGGCGGCGTCCATCTGAACATAGGTGCCGTTCGAGAAGTTGTGGTTGAACGCGCCATTGATGCCGTAGGCGTCGAAATCGAAGCTATCGATATCGGTGTTGCCATACTGGATGCCGACGACGGCGGTCGTTTCGGCGGACGCCATCGCGGGCGCGAGGATAGCTGCGGCGGCGGCGGCGCCGGCCAAAAACTTCTTCATCTCAAATTCCCCTAAAATGTGCGCCGTCTGAGCGGCTGCGCACAAAATAGGCGAATGGCGCCGGCGTAAAAAGCAAGATCGTGAGGTATTCGAAAGGTTGCTGTGGGTACGTGGCGCCGTCGTCACAGTTTATTATGGTTAAGCACAAATGAACGACGTTACGTATTCCTAAAAATCGCAATGACGTCAGTTGATTACATGCATCCCCAAAAGACAACGCCTCGGTCGCGGAACGACCGAGGCGTAAACATTTAGTTAATAGCTATTTCTGTTTAGAGCAGGCCGGCGAAGCGGCCGAGGCCGCCGCCGCGTGACAGGCTCGCGCCCGAGCGGTTGCGCTCAAGCAGCGTCGTGCCGCCGAAATTGTAGCGGACGCCCAGGCCCAGCGTGTCCGCGTCGGCGTCAGCGTCATCGAGTTCGATGTGCTGCCAGCCGCCGAAGATGCTGATCGGCGCGGAGGCGAATTGGTATTCCGCGCCCAAGCCGTAGGTCATGGTGTCGGCGTCAGCGCCGCCGCTTTCGATGTTGCCGAAGCCCAGGTTGCCGCCGAACGAGAAATTGTCCGTCAGGAAGTGGGTGGCGCCGAGATCGAGGCCGGTGAATTCGGCGTCGAGGTCATCGCCTTCGCCGTACGACACGGCCGCGTCGAACGTGGTGCGCGACAGGTAATATTGGCCTTCGAGACCGACCGTCCAGGCGTCGACTTCGTCGCCGCCGTCGACGTCGGTGTTGCCGTAGCTGGCGAAGCCGCCGAACAGGTAATTGCTGTTGCGCGTGAAGAGGTGGCCGCCGATGCTGTAGGTCGAGGTGTCTTCCGCGTCGCCATAGAGGGCGTCGAGCTGAACGCCGAACGTGCCGTCGCCGCCCCAGGCGGTCGCGCCGCCGATGGTCCAGCCGTCGCCGTCAGCTTCCAGACCGCCCGCTTCAACTTCGGTCGATTGGTAGCCCAGATCGAGATAGCCGGATTGCGCGGCGGCGACGCCAGGCGCGGAAATGGCGAGAAGCGCGGCGGCGCCGAGCAGATACTTTTTCATTATGAGGGTTCCCCTTAGAGGTCGCCGGTTATCGGCTGACCGCTAAGTGGGATGATCCTAGGCGGCGACCTAGATGCACCCTGCAGTGGAATGTACGACTTGCTTCGCAGTGTGGTTCCCAGGTCACACAAACATGAACGGAATCATAATGATGTGGGCGAAATCGCGGCGTCAGACGGGCGCTTCTGGCGACAATCCACAGGCGAGTGAAACGATGCCGCACAGAAAAACGCCCCGGCCGAAGCCGGGGCGTTGAGCAGTTTTACTAGAGGTGGTTGGGCTGTTTCAGCTTAGAGGCCGAAAGCGCCGCCGAGGCCGCCGAGCACGCCGGCTTGGCTCGCGCCGTTGCGATCGCGATCGCGCAGCGTGCCGCCCCAATTGTAGCGAACCGCGAGCGACAGCGTGTCAGCTTCGGTGTCCACTTCGTCGAACTCGACATGGCTCCAGCCAGCCGCGATGCTGACCGGGAGCGAGGCGAATTGGTATTCGCCGCCGAGGCCGTAGCTGAAGGCGTCGTCTTCGCCGAAGCCGTCATAGTCGATCGTGGCCCAGCCGAGGTTGCCGTTCAGGCGGAAATTGTCGGAGACGAAATAACGGGCTTCGCCGTTCACGCCCCAACCGTCAGAGCCGAAATCGTCGTTGTTGCCGTAGGCGACAGCGGCGGCGAGCGTCCAATCGGTGTAGTACTTCGCGGCTTCGAGGCCGACGGTCCAGGTTTCGGTGTCGTCCGAGCCCGCGACGCCGACGAAGCCGCCGAAGAGGTGGCTGTCGTTGCGGCTGTAGACGTGGCCGACGAGGCCGTAGCCCGTGTCGGTGTCGTCGCTGTCGGACAGCGCCGCGTCGATTTCGAACACGATCGAGCCCGAGCCCGCGAACGCCACGGCGCCTTCAACGCCATAGGCGTCGAAATCGTCACCGGCGTCGAATTCGGTGTTGCTGATGACGGCGCCAACGTAGCCCGTTTGGGCCGCGGCGACGCCCGGCACGGCGAGAGCGAGCACGGCCGCCGCGCCGATAATCCAGTTACGCATTAGGTTTTACCCCTGTTTGTGATCACCGGTTCTGGTGAGTGGCCGTCACATGCGCGCGGGGGCCGCGGGGAGCAATTCACTACCCCCCGTTTATCGACGATTAACCGAAATTGCGGCGCCGGCGACACAGCACAAAGTGCGAAAACAAAAGGCAATTTCGCCCGAATGGGGAATTGAGCGCTGACCTCAACCGAATTGGCGCTCTCCACAAGATTGTGGGCCTGATCGTCAGAGTGAGGCCTCGCGCGCAGCGGTGGAGAAGCGGCCCACATCGCCGCTAAAGCGCCTTGTCGCGCCCTGCAAATCGATTCACTCCTCCCTGCCGTGACGCGGTTGGCGTCGATTTGTGGAGGGTAGGATGCCTGCAGCGATTTCTTGCGTCACGGTTCCGGTCGATGATTTGCAGAAGTCGGTGGGCTTCTACAAAGCGCTCGGTCTGACGCCAGAGGAATCCGACGAGGATAGCGCGGCGTTTGATCTCGACGGCGTCTATCTGGTGCTGCTGCAACGTGGCGAGTTCGGCGTGTACGTCGAAAGCGTCGGCCACGGCGCGGCGGGCAAGGGCTCCTCGGAAACGATCTTGAGCTATTTCACCGACAGCCGCGGCGACGTGGATGCGCTGTTGGCCAAGGCCAAGGCCGCGGGCGCGGGCGCGGTGACGCCGGCGGAAGACGACGATGGGTCGTATTCGGGCTATTTCACCGACCCGGACGGCCACATCTGGGAAGTGCTGTACGACGCCGGCTAAGCGCGCTTTCGACAGTCTGCAGAGCGGCGCGGAGGTTCACGATCTCCGCGCCCTTTTGTTGCGCTACGTACCGGTCGCGCGTACGGGCGCCGGGGCTTGCAGCGCGGCGATGCTGCTCAGTAGCGCCTCGCGCGTGAAGGGCTTCTGCAGGAAGGAAATCGCGCCGGCTTCGGCGTCGAGTTTCTCTGGCGTGTAGCCGGAGATCAGCAGGATCTTGAGGTCGGGCGCAATCTGCGCCAGCGCGCGCGCCAGATCGACGCCGGATTCTTGCGCGCCCAGCGCGATATCAATGATGGCCATGTCGAACGGGGCCTCGACCGCGCGCGCGAGCGCGGCCTTGGAATTCTCCACCGCGACAGGGGAGAAGCCGTGTTCGACCAGGGTGTGCGTGAGTGCATCGCGCACCAGGTCGTCATCATCGACCAGAAGGATGCGGGCCGGCGCGGGCTGCGCCGCGCGCGTCGCTTGGGGTTGAAACGCCGGCGGCACGGCGTCGGCGGCGGGGAAGGTGAGCCTGAACCGGGCGCCTTGGCCCGGCTTGCTCTCCACCTCGATGGCGCCGCCCGACTGATTGACGAAGCCGTGCACCATCGAAAGCCCAAGCCCGGTGCCGAGGCCGGAATCCTTGGTGGTGAAGAAGGGATCAAAGATCTTGGCGACGATGTCCGGGGTCATGCCGGCGCCGGTGTCGACGACTTCGAGCACGACGCGGCCCTGCGCGTTGATCGCGGTTGAAAAACAGAGCACGCCGCCTTCTGGCATGGCGTCAGCCGCATTGATCGCGAGATTGAGAATGGCGTTCGACAGCTGCGCGGCATCGAGCATCGCCCAGAGCGGCGCTTTGTGCAGGTCCAACTTGATGTCGATCGTCCTGTCCAGCATCGGCGCCAGTAGCGCGACGGCCTCTTCGACCGCGACGTTCACGTCGAGAACGATCGGATTGAGCACTTGGCGACGCGAATAGGCGAGCAATTTGGTGGTGAGGTCGCCCGCTCGAGCGGCGGCCTTGGCGATCGCTGCGCCCAGTTGCGCCGTGCGCGCCTCCGACGCGTTCTCCAGCAATTCCGCGGAACTGAGGATAGCGGTCAGCACATTGTTGAAATCGTGCGCGACGCCGCCGGTGAGGCGACCGATTGCCTCTAGCTTCTGCGCTTGCATCAGCTCTTCCTCGAGCCGCACGCGTTCTGTGATGTCCTGGAACGCGCCGATGAGAATGCGCGTCCCGCCCACAGTCGTGATCTTGCCGGTGAC
Organism: Vitreimonas sp.; assembly: GCF_036392335.1. Classification (NCBI taxonomy): domain Bacteria; kingdom Pseudomonadati; phylum Pseudomonadota; class Alphaproteobacteria; order Hyphomonadales; family Hyphomonadaceae; genus Vitreimonas; species Vitreimonas sp. The sequence continues at coordinate 8,306 of NZ_DASVYD010000055.1, read as the reverse complement.
GCGCACCCATTTGCGCGCGCCGCTCGGCAGGGCGAGCGGCGCTTCGAGCGTCCAGGGCGCGTCCGATTGCAGGGAGCTGCGCAATGCCTTGACGATGATGGGCTGCGCCTCTGGCGAATAGCAGGCCAAGGCCATTTCCAACGTCGGCGTGACTTTGTCGTCGACCTCAAGGATGCGGCGCGTTTCGGCGCTCCACTCAAGCTGTTGCGTGGCGAGATCGAACCGCCAGCCGCCCACCTTGGCGACGGAGGCGGTCTCTTCGAGGAAGGCTTTGCTTTCCGCGAGCGCGCGGCTCACGCGTTCAAGCTCGCTGTTTTTCTGTACGAAGTTGCGGTCGGATTGCTGCAGCACCAGCGCGCAAGAGACGATCGATATGCACGCGCCCACTATTGCAAATATGCCGAGCGTCGCCGGCAGCGGCGACGCATGCGCGATCAAATGCATTGAGAGCAGCAGGAAGAGGGCGCTGAGCGGCGGCGCCAGAAGCAGGGCCGAGACCAGCCGGTCTTTCTGGCCGCCGACGATGCCGGCGAGCGCAGTGATCAATAGGCATACGGTCGCCGCCATGCGCGCGACTTCGGTGTCGGCGCTCCACAACAGGAGCGCTGCCGCGACCCACATCGTCGAGATGACGCCGATCGCGATCAGATAGGGTCGTCGCAGCCGCTCCTCGCCAGCGACAAGGCGTAGCCGGATCCAGGTGGTGACGCGCTCCACCAGAAGCATGGCGACGAGCCAGGCTAAGCCCCGGCCGTTGTCGGCAAGGCCGATGATCATGCCGCCAATGGCGAAGACGATAGGAAGACGAATCCAGCCGATGCGGGCGTTCAGCCGCGCGGTCTGCTCCAGCGCCGGAGCCTCGTCATGATCTGCGCGCGACGGCGTGGACACGGCCTCGATGATCTCCAAAGAAGAGGACCAATTGTGAGCAAGATCAGAGTCGGGGAACCCGCGCCAACGGAAAGAGCAGGCCAGTTCAGTCGGGCTTGTGGTCTGGTCATCGGACTGGCCGGTGCCCAGTACTACATGACGCTTCGTCACTCGGGGGCGCCGACCTTGGCCTAGAGGTCGCGGAGCCGGTGTAGGCGGGCTAACGCCGGTCTTGCATCGGCTTGGCGCCCAGACTAGAAGGTCGGCCTTCCACAAAATGCGGGTATTCCGGATTCTCGGCGCGCACTTTTGTCTCTGCGTAGACCCTGGTCCACGCCGGCGTTTTGAGGAAAAGTCCTGTAGAAACAGGCGCGTAGGAGTTTAGCTCAGCTGGTAGAGCATCGGTCTCCAAAACCGAGGGTCGTGGGTTCGAGTCCCTCAACTCCTGCCATGCCTGCTTGCCGACAGGGCAAGTCGGTACGATGTGAATGCCGATAACGATCAGGAACGCGAAGAAGACGAATGACCGACAGCACCGATCAGGAAAGTGAACCGCGGCGCAAGGGCGGTCCCTTCAAATTCTTTGGCGAAGTGCGCGCGGAGGCGCGCAAGGTCACTTGGGCGACGCGCCAAGAAGTGACGGTGTCGACGATCATGGTGCTGATCATGGGCGTCACGGCGGCCATCTTCTTCTTCCTAGTGGACTCGATTTTGCGCCTATTCATGCAGTGGTTTTTGAATCTCGGTTGATGGTCATGGTCGAAGCGCAAGAAACTCAAGCCGCGCCACGCGCCTCTTCTGGCCGCGCCCGCTGGTACATCGTCCACGCCTACTCGAATTTCGAAGGCAAGGTCGCCGAGGCGATCCGCGATCAGGCCAGCCGTCAGGGCCTCGAAGCGCAATTCGAAGACATCCAAGTGCCGACCGAGGAAGTCACCGAAGTCGTGCGCGGCGCCAAGAAGGTGCGCCAGCATCGCCACTTCCCGGGCTACGTTCTGGTGAAGATGGAAATGACCGACGAGGCCTACCACCTCGTGAAGAACACGCCGAAGGTCACGGGCTTTCTCGGCACGCAAAACAAGCCGCAGCCGGTGAGTGATCGCGAAGTCGAGCGCATCCTCGGCCGTGTCGCCGAGCAGGGCGTGGCCAAGCCGCGTCCGGTGGTGAATTTCGAAACCGGCGAGCGTGTGCGCGTGTCGGATGGTCCGTTCCAAAGCTTCGAAGGCTTGGTCTCGGAGGTCGATGAAGAGCGTGGCCGCTTAAAGGTCGCGGTCATGATCTTCGGCCGCGAGACGCCGGTCGATCTGGAATACGGCCAGGTCGAAAAGCTGCGCTAGTCAGCCATTCTGTAAGAGATCGGAAGGATGACGCGGGCGCCCACGGCGACGCGCTCATCGTCCGCGCGCGCGACATAGCGCGACGCAAGCCGCATGGCGGCGGCGCCGAAACCGTAGTCGAGCGGCGTCTCCGAATGAATTGCGCATTCGAGTGCGCGATCGTCGCGCACGGTGCAGAGCAGGCGCACATCGCCATTCACGCCCTCGCTGAGCGCGCGCTCAGGGTAAGTGGCGTACACTTCCGCAGGCGTCGGCTGTCGTTCGGCCCAGGACGCCAAGCCCTGCGCATTGGCTGACGGATGAGTCAGCCATAACGCTGCCATCACAGCGAGAAGAGCAAATCGCTTCATTCTACTTGTTTTAACGTGCGCGCCGCATCGTGAAAGGGGCTCAATTCGGCGACGACGGGAATCGCTTTGCGCTGCGTGGCGTGGGGCGTCAGGAGGCGCGCGTGCTGGTGAAGTGGCGGGAGCAGGGCATGCGGTTCGAAGTGCTTTTGGCGTGCGCATTGGTAGCGAGCGTTTCACCCGCCTTGGCGCAAGAGAGCGACGAGATCGTCGTGATGGCCGACAAGCGCGGCGACACACGGGCGCAAGATTTGCCGATCGCGCTCAACATCTTTGGCGCCAGCGAGCTTGCGGCGCGGCATGTCGAGGATTTGCAGAGCCTGAGCTACGCGATGCCCAACGTGCAGCTCGAAGATATCGCCACCGCGCGCGGAATCGCCAATTTCACCATTCGCGGCGTCGGCGTGAATTCCTCCATCCTGGCGACCGATCCCGCCGTAGGCGTTTTTGTCGACGGCGTGTACCAGGGCGTGAACGCAGGCTCGATCATCGAAGGGTTTGATCTTCAGGCGATCGAAGTGCTGCGCGGGCCGCAAGGCACGCTCTATGGCCGCAACGTCACGGGCGGCGCGGTGCTGGTGCGTACCGCGGCGCCGACCGATGGATTTGAAATGCGCGGCCGCGTCGCGGTGGAGACAGGGCTCAATGTCATCAGCGAAGGCGTGATCTCGGGACCGTTGGCGGAAGGCGTGCTCTCAGGCCGGCTGGCGCTTTATAACGCCAATGATGAGGGTTGGTTCGAGAACGATTTCGACGGCGCGCAATTCGGAGAGAACGAGACGAGCATTTATCGTGCGGCGCTGCGCTTTACGCCGACGAGCACGCTCGAATTCCTGTTGCGCGCCGAGCAAGGCTTTGTCGATGGCGACGGACCTGCAGGCCAAAACCACGCGCTGTTCGAACGCGGTTCGTTCGATTTCGCCATCAACAATCGCGGCTATGCGGCGACCGATTGGGAGCAAGTGACGCTCGAGACCAATTGGGACGTGGCGTTCGGCGATGGCGTGATCACCAACATCGCCGGTTGGCGCGCGGTCGAAGTGCCGTGGAGCGCCGACATCGATTCCTCGCCGGCCTTCACCTTTCACACGCGCGTTTTGAACACGCAGGAGCAATGGAGCGAAGAGCTGCGCTATGCGGGCGCGTTCGGTCCGGCGGAAGTCACGGCTGGCGTGTATTATTTCGAACAGGATGTGCTCTATATCGACGAGCGCAATCTCTCGCCCGCGGCTGTGCCCGGCACAGGGTGCGGCCCATTCGACGCCGCACTCTGCCGCGTCGGCGGCGGTCAGGGCGAGTTCTCGACGGCGGCCGTGTTTGCGAACGTGGATTGGCGTTTGAGTGAGACGCTGACTGTGTCGGCGGGCCTGCGCTACACGCACGAGGAAAAGGATGCGCGCATCTCCCGCGTCCGCGCGGCGACCGACAATCTGGACGGCCCGCTGATCGTGGCCGGCGAGGGCGTCACGGGCGGCAGTATCGATGAGCGCACGCTGAACTTCTCGGACGCGCCCTATGCGCTCTCGTGGAACGACACTTCGCAGCGCGTGGCGCTGCAATGGCGGCCGAGCGCAACGACGAACCTCTACGCCTCGTGGTCGCGCGCGTTCCGTTCTGGCGGCGTGAACTTCCGCGTCGCGTCGCTGGGCACGGCGAGCGTTGCGCAGCCGCCGCGCACGTATGACGCGGAAGAAGTGGAAGCGATCGAGCTCGGCTGGAAGCAGGATTTCGCCGACGGCCGCGGCCGCGTGAACCTCGCGCTCTTCCACAATACAATCGACAATATGCAGCGCGAAACCAACGTCCCGGGCATCTCGGTCGTGCAGCAAACCACCCTGAACGCCGGTGACGCCGTGATTTATGGCGCGGAGCTGGAAGCGCGCTATGCGCTGACGGCCGGGCTCACGCTCGCGGCCTATGCCGGATACACGCATGGCGAATATGATCGGCTGTTCACGGATTTCACTGGCGATCTCATCATCGATGATCGCGATCTCGCGCTGGAGATTCCGCGCGTGGCGCCGTGGTCATATGGCGTGAGTGTCGATTATGTGACGCCGCTGGCGGGCGGCGAGGTGAGTGCGCGGCTGGCGTACAATCACCGTGACGCGGCGTTCTATAGCGACAACAATGTCGGGCGTTTGGCCGAGGCCGATATGGTCGAAGCGAGTGTGGCGTATGGGCCGGCGGACGGACGCTGGTCGCTCGCGGCGTATGGCGAGAATTTGTTGGATGAAGCGACCTGGGGCAATGACACGATCATCGGGGGTGGTTCGCCGCCGCCGACCTTCTCGCCGCTCAACAAGGGCCGTGTGCTGGGGCTGGAGCTGCGGGTGCGCTATTGAGCCTGCCGCGCTAGAAGCGGCGCATGGCTGACTCGTCCGCGACGACCGAGACCAATGCGCGCTGGGAGGCGTGGCGCGCACGCATCTTTGAAATCGCGCCGCGCATGTTCGCGGCGGTGGCGTTTCTTGCAGGCCTCTTCACGATCGTTGCGGTGGCGACGCCAGCCTTGCCGCGCATTCGCGGCATCGACGGCGTCGAGCGCTTTATCTCCGAGCTTCCCGAACTGAGCGCGAGTCTGGCGGGTCTTGCGCTGATGGGCTTGGCGACGGGCTTGCGCAAACGCGTCGATACGGCGTGGGCGTTTGCGTTGGCGCTGCTGACGGCTGTGTGTCTGTACGCGGCTCTGCGCCATGGGCATGTGGTCGCCGCGACCAGTGCGGGCGCCGCAGCACTTGCGTTGGCGTTTACCCGCAAAGCCTTTTTCCGCCATTCGCGCCTGGGCGAATTGACGCCAGATTCACGTGTTGCGCTTGCGATCGCGGCGGGGTTTGGCGTGGCGCTGGTGGGCGCGTTGTTGTGGGCCGGCGGGCGTCCGGAATTCGCGGACGCGCCGTGGTGGTCGTTGCTGACGGACGAGCATTTGGGACGGCCCGGCCGAGCGCTGGCGCTGAGTGCGATCGCGGCGGGCGCCCTGGCGGCGTGGCATTTCCTGTTGGAGCGGCCGCTGCAGGCGCCGTCGCCGCCTGCGGGTGCGGATTATGCGCGCGCGGAAGCTCTGATCGCCCAAGCTGAAGACGCGCTGCCGGACGCGCAACTCGCGTTCAGCGGCGACAAGAGCTTTGTCTTCACCGATGGCGCTTTCATGATGGCCGCGCGTGGCGGCACGAGCTTGATCGCGATGGGACCGCCAGTTGGCAAACGCGCCAGCTGGCGCGCCGCCTTAGGCGCCTTGCGCGCGGAGGCGGAGCGCCTGTCGCTGCGGCCTGTCGTGTATTCCGCGCCGCCGCAGCTTTTGCCCGACCTGCTCGATGCAGGCTTTCGCGTGGAGAAGGTGGGCGAGAACGCCGTCGTCGATTTGACGACGTTCACCATGGTCGGCACGGCCAAGCAGAAGCTGCGCACCGCGCGGCGTCGTTTCGTCGAGCGCGAAGGCGCGGTGTTCGAAGTGATCGAGCCGCCGCACGCGCCAGAGCTGTGGCAGGATTTGCGCAAAGTCTCCGACGCTTGGCTCGCGGCGCACGGCGGCAAGGAGAAAGCCTTCTCGCTCGGCGCCTTCGATCCGGATTATCTCGGGCGCAATCCCATCGCTATCGCCCGCCAGCACGGCCAGATCATCGCCTTCGCCAACCTTTGGCTCACCGCTGACGGCCAACGCGGCGCGCTCGATCTGATGCGCTTCGATCCCGAACGCAGCGCCAATGGGCTGATGGACTTCCTGTTCACGGAAATTCTGCTCTGGGCCCAAGCGCACGGGCTGCGCAGCTTCGATCTCGGCATGGCCCCGCTCGCCGGCCTCGCGGCGGATCAATACGCCTCGCTGTTCGCGCGCATCGGCCGGCTCGTGCATCAATACGGCGAGCAATTTTACGGCTTCCAGGGCCTGCGCATGTTCAAGGACAAATTCGGCCCACGCTGGGAGCCCCGCTATATCGCCGCTCCAGGAGCATGGACGATGCCGATTGTGCTGGCGGAGGTCGCGCTGCTGACCAATGCTGGGCGCGAGCCGCCAGCGGCGAGTTAGGAGATCCATGTCCGGCGCGCCCGAACGCCCCCAGCGCCCACGCCAAGCGCTGTTCGTGATCGCCGCCGCCCTGGTGGGCGGGCTGTTGTTGCTGCCGATCCTGTTCGCGATTGGCTTAGGCCGGGTGCTCGCCGATATCTGGGTGTCCGTGATGGCCGCCGTGATTAACCTCACCCGCGCCCTGTTCGGGGCCGGCTAGCCCGCCTCGACAACCCCATCCTGTTCCGCTATAGCCCCGCGCTTCCCGCGTGGGAGGGGTCTAGCCACCCATACCACGCTCCCCTCAGGCAGGCCGGTTCGAAAGGATCGTCCCGCGAAAAGCGAGGCACATCATGGCTAAGAAGGTACTGGGGCAGATTAAGCTCCAAGTGCCGGCCGGGGCTGCGAACCCTTCGCCCCCGATCGGCCCCGCGCTCGGTCAGCGCGGTCTGAACATCATGGAATTCTGCAAAGGCTTTAACGCCCGCACGCAGGACATGAACAAGGGCGACCCATGCCCGGTGGTCATCACGTACTACCAAGACAAGAGCTTCACCTTTGAGATCAAGACACCGCCGGCGTCGTTCCTGATCAAGAAGGCCGCCGGCCTGAAGCCGGGCAAGAAGCCGGGTTCGGGTTCGAAGAAGCCGGGCGTCGATGTGGTCGGCAAGATCACGATGGCCCAGTGCAAGGACATCGCCAAGGCGAAGCAGAAAGATCTGAACGCCGCCGATCTCGATCAAGCCGCGAAGATGATCGCAGGCACTGCGCGCTCGATGGGCGTGCAGGTGGTGGAGTAAGCACATGGCCAAGACCACGAAGCGCATGGCCAAGAGCCACGCCAATATCGATAGCCGCAAGCTGCACACGCTCACCGAAGCCGTGAAGCTGATCAAGGAACGCGCGAGCGCGAAGTTCGACGAGACTGTCGAAATCTCGATGAATCTCGGCGTCGACCCGAAATACCCGGACCAGCAGGTCCGCGGCGTTTGCTCGTTGCCGAACGGCACGGGCCGCACCGCGCGCGTTGCTGTGTTCGCACGCGGCGCGAAGGCTGAAGAAGCCAAGGCCGCTGGCGCCGACATCGTCGGTGCGGAAGACCTGTTCGAGACCGTCAATGGCGGCAAGATCGACTTCGAACGTCTGATCGCGACGCCGGACATGATGGCCCTCGTCGGCCGTCTCGGTAAGGTGCTGGGCCCGCGCGGCCTGATGCCGAACCCGAAGGTCGGCACCGTCACCATGGACGTGAAGAAGGCCGTCGCGGACGCCAAGGGCGGCGCGGTGGAATTCCGCGTCGAAAAGGCGGGCATCGTCCATGCCGGCGTCGGCAAGGCGAGCTTCTCGGAAGAGCAAATCCTGCAGAACGTGAAGGCGTTCGTGGATGCTGTTGCGAAGGCGAAGCCGTCGGGCGCGAAGGGCACGTTCGTGAAGAAGGTCGCCCTCTCGACCACGATGGGCCCCGGCGTCCGCATCGACCCGGCTGCTGCTGTGGCTGCTGCTGCGAACTAAGTTTACGGAGCGCGGGTCTTCAGACCCGCGTCGCCAGAAAACGAAACGCCCCGGTGAAAGCCGGGGCGTTTTTTTTTTGAGATTTCCGCTCTTGGCTGTGAGTTCAACTGATCGACGCAACACGTACCTTGAATTGAGGGCTTGGAGCGAAGTCAGTGAAGAGAAATTATCGGCGTATGTCCGCCGCGCAGAGCGCGGAATTGTGGGATCGATGGAAGGCGGGCGAAGGCCTGA